>NZ_JAJAFY010000072.1:0-14357 GCF_025384885.1 Photorhabdus kleinii | reverse complement strand
AATATCGTTACCAAAGTGGGTGATGATTTTATGGGGGTGGTTGCGGCGGCGAAAGCAAACGTTATTACCCACGTGGGCAACTCAACGACGGCGGCTGTTTTGCTTGGTAAAGGCAATATTCTGACCAAAGTAGGAAAGGGGACGACAGTCGGCTTGCTTATTTCCGATGTCGGTAACGTGATGACCCATGTTGGCGAGGGCACGACAGTGGGGTTTGCCAAAGGTAAAGCCAATCTTATCACCAAAGTTGGGGATGGCACCGGGGTGAATGCGGTCTGGGGTGAAGCGAATATCCTGACTCAGGTGGGAAATGGCGACCGTTACAACTTCGCGAAAGGTCAAGCGAACATTGTTACCAAAGTGGGTAATGGGCAAGAAGTCACGGTGGTTCAGGGCGATGCCAACATCATTACCCATGTGGGTAACGGTGACGATTACACTGGTGCCTGGGGCAAAGCCAACGTGATCACTAAAGTCGGTGACGGGCGTAATGTGGTGCTGGCGAAAGGTAAGGCTAACATTGTCACTCAGGTGGGTAAAGGAGACAGTTTTAATGCCTTATGGAGTGAAGGCAATGTCGTCACCAAAGTGGGTGACGGTATGCAGATTACGGCAGCAAAAGGGAAAGCTAACGTCACGACGACAGTGGGCAATGGTTTAAATGTCACCGCTGCTCATGGTGACGCTAACATTAATACCCATGTGGGGGATGGTATTTCGGTTGACGTGGCGTGGGGGAAATATAACGTCAATACCAAAGTTGGGGATGGCCTCAATGTTGCGGTAATGAAAGGCTTAGGTAATGCCAATATTCAAGTTGGTCATGGCTTATATGTTAATGCCTCTTATGCGCGCAACAACGTGGCGATTAAGATTGGTGATGGTGATTTTTACAGCTTGGCTGTGGCATCGAGTAATACAGAAAGCAACAAACTTACCTCTTTCTTCAACAATATCAAACAAACTGTACTCGGTGTGGGTGGCAGCCAGGCGATTAACTATCTGGTGCATGGGGATGAAGCTAACACATCGGGCACCCATAAAGGCAGAGGCGCGATAAATTTAGCGGAAGTTTCCTCCATTGATGGTTTTAAGATGGATGAAATTAATCAAGTTGGTTCGGACTTAAACAATCGTCTCAATGGTGCTGTAACAGCGGTAGAAGTACCTAATATTGACTCAATAGAAAATTCTTTAGCCAGTTCGTTGAATCGAAAAACGCGATCGGTATCAGATCGGAACGAAAATCTGATCGTCAATGGTAATTTTGAACAAGGTAATCAAGGTTGGCAGTCCACTAATGGTGTTGAGGCATACCATGTGGCGAGTGCTTACGGCCTTAATAATGCTGGTCATGGAAAACGAGTCAGTGAACTTGATGTGAATGTTAACACCACGCTTTCGCAGGAGTTGCAAAATCTGTCGGAAGGAGAAGTGGTTTCACTGAGCTTTGACTTTGCAAAACGTTCAGGTCTTGCTTCAGGCGAAGGTATGGATGTGATATGGAATGGTAAAAGTATCTTCACAACCTCTGGCAACGAAGTTGAGTGGCAAAATAAGGCCTTACAATTAACCGCACAAGAAGGTACTAACCGAATTGAGTTTAAAGGTACGGGCCAGAATGATGGGTTAGGCTATATCTTAGATAATGTCGTTGTAAAATCTGAGATGTCATTGATTTTGAATGGTGATTTTGAACGCGGTGATCAAAGTTGGCAATCAACCAATGGTGTTGAAGCATATCATGAGGCAAGTGCTTACGGCCTTGATAACGTAGGTCATGGCTCACGGGTTAGTGAACTTGATGTGGATGTCAGTACTACTATTTACCAGGATCTGAAAAACCGGTTTGAAGGTGAAGTCATTTCATTAAGCTTTGATTTTGCAAAACGTGCAAATAATATTATGCCTAATGAAGGCATGGAAGTTATTTGGAATGGTGAAAGTAAATTTACCATTACTAATGGTGATACGGCATGGCAAAGTGAAACACTGGAATTAATCGCTAAAGCAGGTACTAACCGTATCGAATTTAAAGGTATCGGCGATAATAATGGTATTGGTTATATCTTGGATAACGTTGTTGCAAAATCTGTAGGTACATTGCCAGCCAATAGTGTTACTGAATATGCTAGGCAAGATCAGGCGGCTAAAAATGCGTTAAGTGATAAAGAAAAAGCCGAAAAAGATCGTCAGCTTCTGGAACAAGAAAAAGAGAAACAACTGGCAGCGGTTGAAAAATCGAAATCTCAATTGGAATCAACGGATCAGGAAGCGCTTAACCAGAATGGGCAAGTGCAGAGTGATGCGATAAAAGAAGAAGCTCAGGCAGTGACTGAAGAACTGACTTTAATCGCTGACAAATTTAAACAATTTAAAGATGAAACTGATGGTAGTCGTGAGTTGGATAACCATTATCTCGACTACGCGGGTGGAATTTCTGAGGACATCCAGAAACGATTGGATGATATCCGTCCGACATTAGAAAAACGGCTGGCAGAGATACATCGGGATACTATTGATACACAGCAAAAAGTAAAAGATGCTGTGGTGCTATCAGAAGCAGGCGCCGAAAAAGGTAAACAAAATCGAGATAAGGCGATTCTTGATGGTGTAGACGCACAATTCAAAGCAGATCAGAGAAAAGAAGAAGCACTTTCACAACAGCAGCAGGCAGAAAAGGCGAAGGATAACGCCAATATTGCGTATCAGAATGCAGAAAGCCGTGGTAAGCGTGATACTGTAGCGGCGGAAAGTAAAGCGGCTCAGACCCAAACTGATGCTAAAGGGGCGAAACTGAGTGACTCCAAACCTGCTCGTATTGGTGCAAGTGGCAGTGGCTTGTCAGGAGAAAAAGCCTATGAGTCAACGGGGGCGGGAGAAACTGGCAGCCATATTGATCCTGAATCGATGCCAGAAGCGAGAAACAGATATTATCAAGGACTGACCGAAGAAGAATTGCAAGCGTTGGAGAGTGCTAAACAAGCTGTTAGCCGGTTGCAGATCAACGCGGGAATTCGTGCAAAAAATACGGGTGTTTCGTTTATTCCTCGGTCTGTTGAAACACAATCTGACAGCATTGTAGTTCCTCTTTCACATGAGACGCGTGAACTCGTTAGAAAAGCGCCGATAATTTCTGGTATTAATCTGGAAGGATTGGGTGGCAGCAAGAAGAGGGCAGTCGATTCTTCCGTACTCAGTCGTGCACAAAAAATCGCCCATATCTACCGTTGGCTTGATAATGGTAACGATAATATGTCGGACGAATATATTCCTGTTCCCGGATTTAAGCGTGTTAATGCAGATATTTCTGATAAAACCAGGCAACGGATAGTGACTTTTGTTGAACGGCATCTCAAGAATCCCAATGCCAAAAATAAAGTACCTGAAAATGAAATCACGTCTTTAGCGAAACTATTTGTTGACGCCACACTAGATTATGACTGGGATAAACGAGTTGAGTTTATTACAAAACTAGACAGTTATGGCTATAGCTTTGAACCTGCCCGCGATGACAAAAGTATTGTTTCATTCTGGTCCGGGAAGAGTTTTAGAAGGCATCGAGATGTTCTTGAGGCCGCTCAACCGGATGGTAAGAAAATTGTTTACGATGTTGATGTGCAGGGAAACGCTTTTGCGATTCAACTCAATCAGCAACTCATGCGTTGGGGAATTATGTACCTCGCCGATCCTGAAAATAGTGAACATAAAGCGCTAAGATCGGCAATTGATGCTGCTACGTATAGCAACACCGGTTTCTGGAGTTCCATCTATACCGCGGGATCACGTGGTGATGTTTATTTGATCTCTGAGGGGGGATTACGTCTTGGCAACTATTTCTGGAATGTTGAATTACCTGTATTGCGTAAACTACAACGTGAAGGATTAGTCGGTGATATTCGATTGTTGGATAAGCCGGCAAGTGAATATAAAGGGTTGCCTACCGAGTCGATTGGCCGCAAATTAACAGAGGCGGGTATTGCTGTGCAGGCGCGGTTTGATGCTTTGACTATTGAAGAACAGAAAAAACGGCTGTTAGCTAACCCCGGCGGCTATAAAGCCGATACCGTTGTTGATCTCGATATTAAGCTCAGTGCTGTCGACACGATGCTAAATCAAGCATTACCGTTTTATGGATTACGTACAGAACGTAACATATTAGTGAAAAAGAGTGGTGAAGGATTTGAGGTGCGTTCGTGGCCAGGTAATGGCAATGAATTTAAGAGAATTATTGTAAAAAATACCACCAGCAATAATCTGCTTAAAGCAGTTGAACGTTTTATTCTTGCTAATTACGACAATTATGCACAGTTACCTGATGAGCTATATTTCATTGAAGATCGGATTATATCTCATCATCAAGGACATACTCGAATTCTTACTGAGAAAGTGAATGGCATCTGGAAACCCGTACCAAAATTGATGTTGGTGAGTGAGTTCCAGCAAGCCGCATCTGTTGCAGGTAAAATTCGTGGTGACAGTTACCAAAAAGTGATTGATGCATTAGAGAGTTATCACCATGCTCGACAAGGAAGAAAAGACTATGAATTGGATGTGATTGGAAAATTATCCGATTTGCGCCAACAGGTTGAAGGATATCTCTTAGGTCATCCTGACTCAGGTCGTGTACCAGCAATGAAGGACTTATTGTCTCAAATTGACACGCGCTTTGAAGAGTCGATGGTGCTCGCTGAATCCACAGTGAGAATCCCAGAGCAAGGCGATTTCAGTAGTCTGTACGATAAGCTTGACAGTGCGAATCTCAAGGATTCAAAACACTTTTATGTTGATGAAAATGGCGATTTTGTCACTCGGGGTAAGGCAAATATTTATATTGACCAGAAAGCAGAGAATTTTGATAAAGCGGTCGAGCAAGTCAAAGCAGCGGTTATTAAAGAATATGGTCAAGATGTTTCAGATGCCGTCTTCTCGAATCTGAAAGCCAGTGATTTATCGATGGATGGTAAAGGCATTGATGTCTCTGGTTTAAGAAAAATCCATCAAGCGATTGAGCAACATTTATCTCCGATAAGTGCCACACTGTTTGTTTGGAAACCGAGCGATCATAGCGAATTGGGTCACGTCGCCATGCAAATTGGTCAGGGACGTGCGCATATTAATACTGACGACGCAGGTGCTATCAATGAGAAAAATTATGTCAGTTGGTGGCCGTCGTTGAACCATAAAACTCTTGAAGCAGATGTCGCCTTTGAAGAGCATGATAAGTTCGGCCTGAAAGATGGTGATCGTAAATTACAACGTTTCATTGAAAAGCTGCAATTGGCACGAGGGATAGATATAACCTTCAAAGATGTTACTGAAGGCTTTGCTATGATGGTATTGGCAAATCCTACGTTGTTGCAATCAGCCGACATTCCTGAGCAGATATACCAGCCATTTGTTGAAATGTGGAATGATCATCAATATGAGATGGCCGATGTTGGCAGACTTTTTGCGGAAGAATTGCGATATCAAGCCGATAAAAATGTACAAGACCCTCAACTGGCAGAAAAACGTGTTGCTAATGTCATTCGTGAATTTAAAGAGCGAGAATTGGAGAATACTCGGGAATTTAAAATTAGCGAAGCCGATCAAGGGCGCGTATTCCGCATTAACCTTGAAGGTCTGGATGTGGCGGCAATGCAGACGGAATGGAATAAAATCAGTAGCGACCCTAATAAGCATTATCAATTGCTGACGAATAACTGTTCAAGCATTGTTGCCAGAGTATTAAAAGCAGGGGGTGCAGATAAACTTGTCGGCCATAAGTGGCTACCAAAGTTTGGTACCTGGACGCCAACTGAGTTGTTTAACTATGCTCAGGCACTTCAGGAAGCTCAGCTTGAAACAATAGCGAAAAAACAAAACCACTCTCCTGTGGAAGATTTAACTGCGTTATCTGGCAAAAATAAGGCATTAGAAACAGTCGTCATGGAGAATGATAGCACTCCATTATTGAATGAACTTATTACCAAGGATGGTTTGCGTAAAGAGGCCAAAGTTTTTGCTAAACCGATAGGTCCTTCTTATCAGGCAATTCTGGACGAACTTGACCGCATTCATAACCTGACTGGAAACGAGCAGTTAGCCGCAGGCTTCGAACTATATCAACGTATTACCCGTTACCTTGATGCACATCCTGATTCCAAACGTAATACCGCCTTGAGCAACGTACAGACGCAACTGGGGGATATTATGTTTAGCGGTGCATTACAGGAGGTGCGTAGCCCGTTGCTGGAGATAGCTCAAACTCGACCTGAGATGGCATTACGGATCTACCAGATTGCCCGCAATGAAGTTCGTGGTGATACATCAGGACTGACAGATCTGATGGTGCGTTGGGTGAAGGAAGATCCTTATCTTGCTGCTAAGTTAGGATATCAGGGGGAAATTCCCGCCGATCTCGCTTTTAATCCTAAATTCCATGTGGATTTAGGTGATCAGTTTGATGATTTCAAACAATGCCTGAGTCGAGCTCAAGATAAAGGATTACTGACTCATGCCCGGATTGATGAGCAGAATAAGCGGGTTCATCTCGGCTATAGTTATAATGAGCTGCTGGATATGACGGGATCTGAAGATGTGAAGATGGCGGTCTATTTCCTTAAGGAAGTCGCTAAACAAGCGGATCCAAATTTTGCTGGTTCACACGAAGCGATTTTACTTAATCGGTTTGCTAATCCTGCCTACTTGGTTCAGTTGGAGCGAGGTAGGTTGGCACAGATAGAAGCGATATATCACAGCTCCCGTCAAACAGATGTCGCGGCTTGGGACAAACAATATTCCTCAGACGCCCTGACACAACTCAACCGTCAGCTTAGTGACGGGGTAGATCTGAATAACCAGTTATCGGTGCTGCTTAAGGATCGCCAAGGGTTGCTGATCGGTGAGAGTCATGGTTCAGATCTTAATGGATTGCGTTTTGTCAATGAGCAGATGGATGCGTTGAAAGCTCATGGCGTGACGGTTATTGGATTGGAGCATTTGCGTTCGGATTTGGCTCAGCCGTTGATAGATAAGTTCTTGGCAGGTGGAGATATGCCCGCTGAACTGGCCGCTATGATTGAGACCAAACATTTGCCTGTTGACTTATTTGCGCAGGCTAAAAGTAAAGGGATCAAAATTATTGCATTGGATGACAACAGCACGACTCGTCCGGCAATAGAGGGATCACAACATGGCCTGATGTATCGTGCTGGTGCAGCTAATAATGTGGCGGTTGGGCGGTTGGGACAATTAGCTGAGGGAGAGAAATTTGTTGCCATTTATGGTGATGCTCATCTGCAATCCCATGAAGGTATTGATCATTTTGTACCTGGCATGACTCATCGTCTCGGTTTGCCGGCCCTTAAAGTGGATGCAAATAACCGTTTCATAGCTCAGGCGGATGATATTAGCTTGCGCAAGCGTTATGACGATGTTGCCAATGTGCCGCGCATTCAATTGCTTAATAGTTTGCAAGCCACATCAGCGGTAGAGTTAGTTCATAAGCCCGTTGAGCTCTGGCAAACAGTAGAGGTAATGCCACAAACCGATGGTCGAGGGACCCGCTTTGATGGTCAAATGATTATCCAGATGGAGGATGATCCTGTAACAGCCAAAGCAGCGGCTAATCTGGCGAGTAAGCACCCGGATTCCAGCGTAGTTGTTCAACTTGATTCTGAGGGGAAATACCGCGTTGTCTATGGTGATTCATCTAAATTTACACCATCAGACAAGTTACGCTGGCAGATTGTGGGGCATGGTCGTAGCGAATCCGAGCGGAATAACACGCGTCTGAGTGGTTACAGTACCGATGAACTGGCAATAAAACTCAAACAATTCACTCAGAGCTTTGGTCCAGCGGGTAAACCAGACCACATTAGCATCGTGGGTTGTTCGCTGATTAATGATGACAAACGAGATGGCTTTGCCCGTCACTTCATCACCGCCTTAAAAGGGCAAGATATTCACACAACTGTTTCGGCTCGTCGTAGTGAAGTTGCCGTTGATGTGACTGGCCGTAAATTTACCCAAAATGAAAATAATCAATGGATCAATAACCTGACTGATAACAAAGTCGTCTTGAGTTGGAATGAAAAAGGTGAACTTGAAACTCGTTCAGAGCGAGTGCGTCGCAATATTGCTGAAAGCGATATCAATCTTTCTCGTGTCGGTATAGCGGATGCAGATACGCTAGCCAAAGGTGCAATTGTGGATAATACAGATATTTTCACCGCACCAGAGAAGCGCAAAAATAAAATTGAAACCGATTCAAGCCATATATCGAATAACCAGCTAAGTTACTCGGGTAATATTCAGGTAAATGTGGGGAATGGTGAATTTAGTGCGCTCAATTGGGGAACATCGAACGTTGGCATCAAAGTGGGTACCGGTGGCTTTAAGTCGTTGGCCTTCGGAGATAATAATGTGATGGTGCACATTGGCAATGGCGACAGTCAACACAGCTTCGATATTGCCGGTTATCAGGCGCTTGAAGGGGCACAAATGTTTATTGGCAATCGTAACGTCAGTTTCAATAAAGGCCGTAGTAATGACCTGATTGTGATGATGGATAAATCCTTGCCAACGCCGCCGTTGGTTAATCCATTTGATGGTGCGGCCCGTATTTCCGGTGTGTTGCAAAGCATTGCTCATTCTGGTGAAGAGCAGGACTGGCTAGCGGCGCAAGATCAGCAATGGACAATCGCTGGTGCGAAAAAATTTGTTCAGGATATGTCTGGTTTGGACCAAACCAGCAGCGTTGACTATAAGACGCTGGTTGATTTGGGTTCTCAACATGAGCGTAGTAGCCGTGGTCTGAAAAGTGATACGGAAGCAGCGCTGAATAAGCAATTCAACCAGTGGCTAAGTAATAATGGCAACAGCGTTGATATGGGTAAAATGAGCCGTGCAGATAAATTCCGTCAGGCCAATGAGAAACTGGCATTTAACTTTGCAGTAGGGGGACAGGGGGCGGATATTCAAGTGACCACGGGCAACTGGAACTTTATGTTCGGTGATAATATCCAGTCGATTCTCGATACTAACCTGGGTTCGTTGTTCAGTTTAATGACTCAACAATACTCGACAACTGGTATAGCGAAGACAACGTTTACCTATAATCCGCAGGATTTGCCCCGCCAGCTTAAGAACAAATTGCTTGGCCGGTTAGCCAGTGTGAATGCAGATACCACTTTAGCGGATATCTTTGATGTAGATTACACTGCGGATGGTCGTATTGTCTCCCGTGGAGACGAGCCAGTGGATGGTGTGGCTATTCTAAAAGAGATGATTGAAGTCATTGGAAAATTCGGTGGTGAACAACTGAAAGTTTTCACTGATCCAGATCAATTGCTAGACGGCCTGAAATCTCACCTCAATATGGGGACGGATGGCATTAAATCCTTTGCTGAGAGTCATGGCCTGAAACAGAAAGAGCCCGATGAAAATGAAAAAGCGCAGAGCAGCATGTCAGCGACTATAGGGACGGAGAGCACCAAACCAGAGCGTGCACTTGGTTTTCATTCGCTGAATTTGCCTAACTTATTTGCGACGATGTTCAGTAAAGATAAGCAAGAAGAGATGAAGTCATTAGTGACCAATTTAAAAGGAAATCTAACCGCAGATCTGCTCAATATGGAGCAGAAAACGTTTGATTTCTTGCGTAACAGCGGTCATCTGCAAGGGGATAGCGATATCCATGTATCGTTGGGTAACTACAACTTCAACTGGGGCGGTGATGGTAAAGATCTTGGCGCCTATTTGGGCGATAACAACAACTTCTGGGGTGGTCGCGGGGATGATGTTTATTATTCAATCGGCACTTCCAACATCTTTGCAGGCGGTGCAGGCAATGATCTGGGCGTCCTGATGGGACGTGAGAACTGGATGTTTGGCGGTAGTGGTGATGATACCGCGGTGGTAGCCGGACGTATTAACCATGTGTTCATGGGCGAAGGTAATGACCAGACGTTTGTCTTTGGCGAAGGTGGCTTAATTAATACCGATAAAGGCCAGGATTACGTTGTTACTTCAGGCAACTACAACCGGGTGGATACCGGAGAAGATCAAGATTATGCTGTGACTATTGGTAATAACAACCGGGTTGAATTGGGTGCAGGCCATGATTTTGCCAGAGTATTTGGTAATGATAACCGAATTGACGGCAACACCGGTAACGATGTGATTAAACTGATGGGCTACCATGCGGTGATTAATGGTGGAGAAGGTGACGACCATCTGATAGCGGCCACTATTTCGAAGTTTAGTCAGTTTGATGGTGGTGATGGTCAGGATCTGCTGGTGTTAGGCGGTTATCAGAACCGTTTCCAGGGTGGTGCGGGTGTAGATAGCTTTGTGGTCAGTGGTAAGGTGATTGACAGTCAGGTTGATGATATCAATGCAGAAGATATGATTGTCTTTGACGGCATTGACTGGCAAAACCTGTGGTTCCAGCGTAGCGGATATGATCTGGTATTATCAGTAAACCGCCATACTGAGGATAAAACTGCTCAGGGGGCATTTGAATCAATAGGTTCGGTCACTTTTAGCAATTACTTTAGTGGTAATCGTGCCAAACTGGTGGCGCAGATGGGAGATAAGAATGCATCGAGAGAGCGTGAGTTTACGGCGCTATCGGATAATGCGGTTGATACTTTGATCCAGTCAATGAGCAGTTTTGCGCCGACAGCGGGTGATAATGGTTTTATTGAAAATCTGGACAGTAAGGCGAAAATTGCCATTACAACGGCGTGGTCAGATATCACTATTGGCAAGGCGCAATTTGCGTAATTAAGTCTCTAGAATAAAAGTAGAATGAGTAATAAAAATGGCTCACAGAATGAGTGAGCCATTTTTTACTGCTGAATAACGAATGTTCATTATATTATAGGTTATTCACTGACCTATGGTTATTTTTATTGATGAATTTTATTTATCATTATTATTTCCTGACTAAAAAAGTAGGATATTATTATCTCATTTACTTATATTGTTTTAATAGTTATAATCTGTGTGGTTATTTATGGAAATGGAATAAAATAATTGATCGTAATTGATGAAATTTTATATCTTAGCTTAGTCGTTACTTTATTATCTTATCTGTATTTTCAATATTATCGTGGAAAAAATATCTGCGTTAACGATCTTTTTGAATTTTTTATTTATCTCATTCGATGGATTTGTTTTAAGGTGTTTATATACCCTATGGATTTCAAGATGCATCGCGGCGGCAAGGGAGCGAATCCCCGGGAGCATAGATAACTATGTGACCGGGGTGAGTGAGTGCAGCCAACAAAGAGGCAACTTGAAAGATGACGGGTATAAATGCATCAAATTGAAACTTTTCTGAACTTAGTGTTTTCCTTGTTATATCCGTTTTATTAATAAATTACTTTTGGAAAAAAGTATGTCTGATAAATTCGTAAAAATAATAGCTGATGTTAATTTTAATAGCGGTTTTTTTCTTTATTTAAATTTTTGCTATTAAAAATCAGAAGATTTTACTGTTTTGTGAGAGATTGAATATTCAAAATAACTGCCCTATCTGTTAGGTGCAGTGGTTTTCTGCTTAACTTCAATAATAAATTAAAGGACTATTGATGGGGAAATCATCAAATAGAAGTACAGAGTACTTTTTTACTGGGAAATATTATGACGATAATGACGGTAACAGTATTACTGCTATTGGTGTTGGTGGTGAAGTTTATGCTTATGGCGGAAATGATGATGTTACTGTTGGTTCATTAAAGGTCGATGTATATCATACGAATGGTGAACTTTCGGTAAAGGGAGCCTCAGGTTATACCGGTATTCGTAAAACGGGAAATGGCGGCCTGTCATTTTCTGGTGCGTCCGGTGCGGCTTTTATTGATCACACCGGTGAGACGGGAAATTTAAATTATTCGGGTGCTGCTGGCTATAACAAACTGGTTCGTAAAGGTTTATCTGGAGATACAAGTTTTAAAGGGGCTGGTGGATACAATGAATTATGGCATGAAATTGATCAGGGAAATATCTATTTTGCTGGTGCAGGAGCAGCTAATAAAATTGACCGTACCTGGTTTAGTCATTATGAGGGTACTCAAGGAGATGTAACATTTAACGGCGCAGGCGCTGCAAATAGTATCGATTCGCGGATAGAAAGCGGTGACGTCATTTTGAATGGTGTTGGTGCTGATAATCATATTGTACGTAAGGGTAGAGAAGGTAACGTTATCTTGCGTGGTGCGGGGGCAGCGAATCGCATTGAACGTATACGTCATAGTGAAGATGGATATGAACAGACACAGGGTAATATTACTCTTGAAGGTGCGGGTGGTTATAACAAACTCTATTCTGATGTTGCCCACGGTAATATTCATTTTACTGGTGCAGGAGCTTATAACGAAATTACCCGAGCAGGTACGAAAAATGAAATAGAATTTGCTCAGGCTAAAGATATTGTTATGACATCAGCAACAATGGAGGGATTCTGGATTCAACAATCTCAGCAAGTTAAAGCAGTTAAATCCTCTGTAGAGCCTGATACTTATCTCTTTGCCATTGCCAATAATGTTAATACTAAAGTTGTTTCTGTGCGGCTGCAAAATAATCCTGATACCGGTAAGCTCCGTTATTATGCCACTTCTTGGTATAAGGAAGGTAATCATCTTAAGGATATTGCTAAAGAAAATATCAACGTAAATAATGGATTTATCCCCGTTAAAAGGGAAGGTGCTATTACGCTTGCTGATATTAATTTTGTATATCGACAAGAAACCACAATACAGGGCGTTGAGGAGGAATTATTAACCGATAAATGGGTGAATTATTCCTATGGTACTAACATTGAAGCGAAAAATGTCACACTGGGTAGTGCCAAAATGGGAGGATACGCGATCTCTTCTAATGGGCTGAAAATTGATGTCTCTCCGGTTAAATCAAATGAGCAACCTGATACTTATGTATATGCAATATTTCTGGAACCTTATACCAAAGTGGTTGAGGTTAAGTTGGCGAATGATTATGAAACAGGAAAGCTGAAATATATTGCAAAATCTTGGTATAAAAAAGGTGACCATACTGGCCGTTTAGCGGATGAAAGTTTTTCCTATCCTCGCGGTTATCGATCAATTGGGGCTGGTTATACGTTAAGCCAACTTCATTATGATTTAAATATATCAGATGATGTTGCTGATTGCTTGACGGATCTTGAAGGTTATTCTGAGCAAGATCTTATCAAATCATCAAAGAATGGTGGTGATAGTTCCGGTAATATTTATTTCATCGGTGCTGGTGGTGGAAACGTTATTACATCCAATGTGACGCACGGTAATATTAATTTCGCAGGAGCGGGGGCGGCTAACATTATTCTGCACAGTTCAACATTCGGTAATACGTATTTTGAAGGGGGCGGTGGTGCTAACGTCATTGTGAAAAACGGTGAAGAGGGCAATCTATCGTTCCGTGGTGCGGGCTTAGCCAATGTCTTGGTGCACCAAAGCCTGCATGGAGAAATGGATATTTATGCCGGCGGCGCAGCAAATGTTCTTGTGCGGATCGGGGATGGACGATATCTGGCTCATCTTCTGTCCTATGGCAATATCTCGATCCACAAAGGCAACGGTAACAGCCGGGTGTTGATGTTGGGCGGGTACAACACTCATACCCAAATAGGTAATGGCAATGGGAACTGGTCCGGAGCGGGCGGTTTTAACGTCATCACTCAGGCCGGAGCAGGGGATATCTCTTCTGTACTTTTAGGTGGCGCTAACGTACTAACTAAGCTCGGTGCGGGAGATCTGGTTACCGGTATGTTCGGTGGCGCCAATATTATCACCCATCTCAGTGATGAGACTGAAACCGCCAACACCACCGCCATTGCGTTGGGCGGCGCCAATATTCTCACCAAAAAAGGGAAAGGCAATGCGCTGGCGGTCATGGGCGGTGGTGCGAACGTCCTTACGCATATCGGTGACGGCAATACCACGAGCGTGATGCTGGGTGGCGCGAATATCTTGACCAAAGTCGGAAAGGGTGACACGACCGGCATCCTGTTTGGCGTTGGCAACGTGTTGACCCATGTTGGTGACGGTTTGACACTGGGCGTGATGGCTGCGGCAGGGAACATCTTCACCAAAGTCGGGGAGGGGACATCAATTGCGGCCATGATTGGCGCGGGCAACCTGTTTACCCATGTCGGCAAAGGGGATGCATGGGCGTTAATGGGAGGCGCAGCGAACATCTTTACTAAAGTGGGTGACGGTAATGCGCTGGCCTTGATGGTAGCCGCAGGCAATGTGTTTACTCATATTGGGGATGGCACCAGTGTTGCGCTGATGCTGGCAAAGGGCAATATCGCCACGAAAGTGGGTAATGGCATGACCCTGGCGGCG
>NZ_JAJAFY010000071.1:0-15483 GCF_025384885.1 Photorhabdus kleinii | reverse complement strand
GTATCGACGCAAGCTATTTGACGGACAGATGATCGCTCAGCTGCGTGAGGCTTTTGGTTCAGCAGCGGCAAAACTTGAATGCGACATTATCGAGATGGACGGCGAACGAGACCACGTCCATTTGCTGATAGCCCATCCGCCCAAACTGGCGGTCAGTGTGATGGTCAATAATTTAAAATCGGTATCGTCGCGCCTGCTTCGTCAGCAAAATACCCATTTGCGGATGCAGAGCAAAACGGGGCTTCTGTGGTCACGCTCTTATTTTGCCTGTAGCGCCGGTGGTGCCACGATAGAAACGCTCAAAGCGTATGTGCTCAGCCAGAATACCCCGGAGTAGCCAGCCCTAAAGCCCTTCGGGCTTTTCGCCTTATATCCCCGCCCGCACTGGGCTAGGGTTTACGGCGGGTCTTGCTAAAACAACAGAGGAACCTTGGCGGGTTTGCAGTACTTTATCTAGCCATAATGTATCCGACAGACAATAAACACCGCGGGCACCGCCGAATTTCCAGCTTTGATAAAAAAGTCTCAGTAATTTTTCCAACCGTTCTTCTATATTTAGCTGCAGAGATATTTCACGTCTGGCTTCATCAATCAATGCTTGAAGCTGCATTTCCACTGAATGCTGAGGAAAATCAGAACGTAATGTTCGGGAAATTAACAGGATACCGCTACTTAACGATGCATTATTAAATTCATAATCAGCTATGGCTTTCATCACTTTTCCACTGACCCAGTGTTATTCGCTCATTACCGCCATAATCCTGAAAAGTAGCCACCTGCCGATAACCACTTTCAGAAAACAGGCTTCTTACAACATTTCCCTGTTTCCAACCATGTTCCAATAACAACCACCCACCAGGTAACAAAAAATGGCGAGATAGATCAATAATGGTATTTAGATCAGCAATTCCCTGTTTTGCCGCAATTAATGCACTATCTGGCTCAAACCGAACATCGCCCTGAGATAGATGTGGATCGGTTTCATCTATGTAAGGCGGATTACTGACAATCATACCAAACTGTTGATTATTCAACGAAGAAAACCAATTACTTAATAAAAAATCCACATTTTGTATTTTGAGTTTTTCAGCATTGCCCTGCGCCAGCATCACCGCATCAGGATTGATATCAACCCCGGTAACCCGGCAATCAGGGCGCTCACTCGCGATTGCCAATGCAATTGCGCCGGTTCCCGTTCCCAAATCCAGAATGTGGCAAGGTGTCAACGATAGCCGTTCAAGCGCCTTTTCTACCAGACATTCTGTGTCAGGACGCGGGATTAACGTAGCGGGAGAGACATTTAATGGCAACGACCAGAATTCACGCTCACCGGTGATGTAGGCAATGGGTTCACCTTTCACCCGACGAGCGAGTAAAGTCTCCAACTGGCTGAACTGCTCTGGAGCCAGCTGCGTTTCACCGAATGCCAATATATAAGTTCGGGAATGGTGAGTGACAAACCCCAACAAAATTTCCGCATCTCGTTTAGGAGTGTCACTTGCCGATAACTGTCTTGTGGCTTGTTTAAGCCAAGATAGATAATCCATCAATCCTGCTCTGACAAAGCCGATAATAGATCAGCCTGATACTCATTCACGATCGGCTGAACAAGCATATCCAATTTGCCTTCCATCACTTCATCAAGGCGGTACAAAGTGAGGTTAATGCGGTGATCCGTCACCCGTCCCTGCGGGAAATTGTAAGTACGATTGCGATCTGAACGATCACCGGAACCCAGCAAGTTACGGCGCTCAGAAGCTTCCGCTTCCTGACGTTTACGAACCTCAGCAGCGCGAATACGGGCCGCCAATACAGACATCGCTTTCGCTTTGTTTTTATGCTGTGAACGTTCATCCTGACATTCAACGACAATGCCAGTTGGAATATGAGTGATACGGATGGCTGAATCCGTGGTGTTTACATGCTGTCCACCCGCCCCCGATGAACGGAACGTATCAATACGCAGATCACTTGGACTGATTTCCGGCAACTCGGCTTCCGGGATCTCGGGCAAAACCGCAACGGTACAAGCAGAAGTGTGAATACGCCCTTGCGATTCAGTTTCCGGTACACGTTGAACACGATGACCACCCGATTCAAATTTTAAATGACCATAAACCTGCTCACCGGAAACTTTAGCAATAATTTCCTTATAGCCACCATGCTCACCATCGTTAGCACTGATGACCTCAACTTTCCAACGACGGGATTCAGCATAACGGCTGTACATACGAAACAGATCCCCGGCGAAAATAGCCGCTTCATCACCACCAGTTCCTGCACGCACTTCAAGAAAACAGTTACGCTCATCATCAGGATCTTTCGGCAACAGCAACAATTGTAGTTGCTGCTCTAATTCTTCATTGCGAACCTTAGCGTCCCTGATCTCTTCCTGTGCCATTTCCCGCATTTCAGGGTCATCAAGCATTATTTCAGCTGCTTTAAGATCATCCTGAACAGCACACCAGGCCTTAAAACAGTTCGTCACATCAGTCAGTTGAGCATATTCCCGCGACAAAGCACGAAAACGTTCTTGATCAGCAATCACATCGGCATCACCGAGATGAGCCAAAACTTCCTCGTGACGTTCTTGCAATGCTTCCAATTTAGCAACAATAGAAGGCTTCATTCTTGGTTTCAGACCCTATTCCGAGATATGGTTAATTATGTTCCAGCCCCAGGCTGTCACGTAATAAATTAAGACGCTCCAGGTCACCATTGCTGGCTGCTTGCTGGAGTGATTTGGTAGGAGCATGTATCAGGCGGTTCATCAATTGATGAGTCAATTGATTGATTGCCTGTTCTACGTCAGCTCCCTGATTGATAGCAGTCAGTGCCTTAGCAGCCATTTCAGCTCGCACCTGTTCTGCCTGATTACGATACTCACGGATTGAATTCACTGCGCCTTGCGAACGCAACCAGTCCATAAAATAACGGCTTTCCTGCTGAACAATACATTCAGCCTGCACCGCCGCTGCTTTGCGCTGCGCAAGATTCTGCTGAATAATTGCCTGCAAATCGTCAACACTGTAGAGATAGACGTTATTGAGTTTTTCCACATCAGGCTCTATATCACGAGGAACCGCAATGTCAATGAGCAACATCGGTTGGTTACGGCGTAACTTTAATGCACGTTCAACCATCCCTTTACCGATAATAGGCAACGGGCTGGCAGTCGAACTAATAACAATATCAGCTTCAGCTAAACGTATGTCAATTTCAGGCAAGGTGATCACTTCCGCCTGAACTTCATCAGCCAATATCTGTGCTTTCTCTTTTGTCCTGTTAGCAATCATCATATGGTGCACACGATGCTCTTTCAAATGACGAGCCGCTAGCTCAATTGTTTCTCCGGCACCGACCAGCAAAATATTCAGTTCAGAAAGTGATTCAAAAATCTGCCGCGCCAGAGTACAAGCGGCAAATGCAACAGAAACCGCATTCGAACCAATCTCTGTTTCCGTTCTGATGCGCTTGGCGACAGAAAATGATTTCTGAAATAGTCGCTCCAGTTCACTCGATAAAGAGCGGCTGTGCTGCGACTCGGCAAATGCTTTCTTCACTTGCCCAAGAATCTGAGGTTCTCCAAGCACCAACGAGTCCAGCCCACTCGCCACTCTCATCAAGTGGCTAACAGCTTCATTATCACAATGCCAGTAAATACTGGATTTTAGATCTCTGGGATTGAGTTGATGATATTCACACAACCAGCCAATTAACTGCTCATACAGATTATCTTGCTGTTCTACGCTGAGATAAAGCTCTGTACGATTACACGTTGACAACACAACCCCCCCTTTCACCAGGGGATGCTGGAGGAGGTTATCAAGCGCTTCACCAATCGTGTCTGGAGAAAAAGTCACCCGTTCACGCAAGGATACAGGAGCCGTTTTATGGTTAATACCAAGTGCTAACAAAGTCATATCAACTTCATTGAGTTATCAGCAGAGAGACAGTTCATCGTAAAAAACATTCTATACCCGTTATCTTTCAAGTTGCCTCTTTGTTGGCTGCACTCGCTCACCCCGGTCACATAGTTCGCTATGCTCCCGGGGATTCACTCCCTTGCCGTCGCGACGCATCTTGAAATCCATAGGGTATATATTGATGAAATCATCACCCTTAATAAGGACTCTTATAAGCTGTGCATTCTACTTGATACCTCAGCTCAATAAAAGACAATCAGCAGTGTCTGATATCATTATTCAGAACATTTTTTTGAAATTTAACTGGATTAATAGTTCATTCTTCATTATTAAGTGATGTAAAAGTTTTCACGTTATTAAACAGGGATTACCGATGAAGCCAATACAAAAATTATCACTATTCCGCCTATTGCCGCTCTCTTGTGTACTGTTGACCGCCTGTACATTAACGCAACCTGGCGGAACAGGTTCGGCGGATTCTCCCCAATGGCGAGCACATACCCAACAGCTACAGCAATTAAATCAATATCAAACACGTGGATCTTTTGCCTATCTGTCTAATGAGAAAAAAGTTTATGCCCGCTTTTTCTGGCAACAATATCATCCTGAACGCTACCGTTTATTACTGACTAATCCGCTAGGCAGCACTGAATTAGAGCTGCTCGTTCAGCCAGACATGACGCAATTAACCGATAGCCAAGGTAAAAAATATTTCAGTGATAATCCTGAAAAGATAATTTATCAGCTCACCAATATGGATATTCCATTAGATAATTTGCGGCATTGGATAACAGGTTTACCCGGTGATGCCAAAAACTTTAAACTGGATGCTAACCATCTATTGAAAACCGTCAATTACCAGCAACATGGCGCGACATGGCAGGTTAATTATCAATCCTACGATACCTCAACAACCCTCGCCCTTCCCAACCGTCTGGAACTGATTCAGGGTGATCGCCGCATTAAACTGAAAATGGATAACTGGACCACAAAATAATGACATTAACTTGGCCCTCACCGGCAAAACTTAACCTATTTCTCTATATCACCGGTCGTCGAGCTGACGGTTACCACCAGTTGCAAACGCTATTTCAATTTCTTAATTATGGTGATGAAATTACGGTTACCCCTCGTCAGGATAATGAAATCCGTTTACTGACACCCGTAGAGGGGGTGGAACACGATAACAACCTGATTATTCGCGCAGCACGTCTTTTACAATCCTACAGCGACAAACACCATACAGGTATTGCTCATAAAGGTGCTGATATTCAGATCAACAAACGTCTGCCAATGGGCGGTGGGTTAGGCGGAGGTTCATCCAATGCGGCTACCGTACTCATTGCCCTGAATTATCACTGGCAAACCGGTTTCACAGACGAAACACTGGCAGCCCTCGGCGTGAGCCTTGGTGCGGATGTGCCCATCTTTGTCAAAGGGCATGCCGCATTCGCAGAAGGTATTGGTGAAATCCTGCACATAGCAGAGCCGGAAGAAAAGTGGTATCTGGTTGCGCATCCTGGTATTGAAATCTCAACTCTGCGTGTCTTCACAGATCCAGAATTAAAACGTGATACGCCAATTCGCCCTCTGACCGCATTATTAAAGGCTCCGTACGTAAATGATTGTGAATCTCTTGTAAGAAAACGTTTCCGTAAGGTTGAACAGCTTCTTTCATGGCTGCTAGAATACGCGCCGTCACGCCTGACCGGAACCGGTGCATGTGTATTCGGTGAGTTTGAATCAGAAGCATCGGCCCGTAAGGTGTTAAATCAAGCCCCTGAGTGGTTGCAGGGTTTTGTTGCGCGTGGCGTTAACAATTCACCTTTGCACAGTTTCCGCTCTGGGATACCCGTGTTATTGAACCAATGAATAAATATGTTATTTAGCATTGGTCAACAATATCTCTCTGGACGCAAGCCTGAGGTCTTTCTCGTGCCCGATATGAAGCTTTTTGCTGGTAACGCTATCCCGGAACTAGCACAACGTGTTGCCAACCGCCTGTACACTAATCTTGGAGATGCTGCTGTCGGCCGTTTTAGCGACGGTGAAGTCAGCGTGCAAGTTAACGAAAATGTGCGCGGTGGTGATATTTTCATCATCCAGTCCACTTGTGCACCGACTAACGACAACCTGATGGAATTAGTCGTTATGGTTGATGCACTGCGTCGTGCTTCCGCAGGACGTATTACCGCAGTAATCCCTTATTTCGGTTATGCTCGTCAGGACCGTCGAGTCCGTTCCGCCCGTGTGCCAATTACCGCCAAAGTTGTTGCAGACTTCCTGTCCAGTGTCGGTGTAGACCGCGTACTGACTGTTGACCTGCATGCTGAGCAAATCCAAGGTTTCTTTGATGTTCCAGTTGATAACGTATTTGGCAGCCCAATTCTGCTGGAAGATATGCTACAGAAAGAGTTAGAAAACCCTATCGTTGTTTCCCCGGATATTGGCGGGGTTGTCCGCGCACGTGCTATTGCTAAGCTGCTGAATGATACGGATATGGCAATCATCGATAAACGCCGCCCACGCGCTAACGTTTCTCAAGTGATGCATATTATCGGTGATGTCTCTGGCCGCGACTGCGTGCTAGTCGATGACATGATCGATACCGGCGGCACCTTATGCAAAGCGGCTGAAGCATTAAAAGAACGCGGAGCAAAACGTGTCTTTGCCTATGCTACTCACCCGATTTTCTCCGGCAATGCGGTGGACAACATTAAAAACTCGGTGATTGATGAAGTGGTTGTCTGTGACACCATCCCATTGTCTGCTGAGATCAAAGCGCTCAATAAAGTTCGTACTCTCACTTTGTCCGGTATGCTAGCTGAAGCGATCCGGCGTATCAGTAATGAAGAGTCAATTTCTGCGATGTTTGAGCACTAATAAATAAGTTGTACTCATATATCGCTATTTAAGAAAAAACCCGTTGTACAAGAGCTTCAACGGGTTTTCTGCTTACTCTGGAAGAATAATACTTCTCCATTTTTGTTATGGATACCGATGACTACTACGACGATAACGCTCATCATAGTTTCTTAGCCACCAGTAACGATCTGCCACACCTTCCCGGCCTCCCACACCGGCACCAGCCAACCAAACTAGCGCACCAATAAAAACGCCCAATAGCGCTGCTTCAGATAAAAACTCAGGCCAGCCAAAACCGAAGATGTGAGGCAGTAATGTATAAGCCAGGCTACTCACTATGGTGAACATACCGACACCCATCAATACATTACCGACTATGAAGGCACTTTGACGTTTCATATGTTACCTCCAACACTCTCCGTGAATACACACTATCCGTGAATACACACTATCCGTGAATACACACTATCCCGTGAACACTAAGAACCGAAAATTCAACAGCTAACGTTAATTGACTCTATATAACTTTATAGCCTATTTATAGTATAGCCCTATTTCATAAAAGGTCATTGCGGACGCGATCACAACTAAAGGAGATTTAATAACAATTCCCTCATCATTGTGAGAAATAACATGAAGAAATAATGAGTTAGATAGCCTGAACTTCACTTAAAGAGAAGTTCAGGTTTTTAACTAAATATTGATGTATACCCGTTATCTTTCAAGTTGCCTCTTTGTTGGCTGCACTCGCTCACCCCGGTCACATAGTTTGCTATGCTCCCGGGGATTCTCTCCCTTGCCGTCGCGATGCATCTTGAAATCCATTGGGTATATAACAATGATAGTTGTGAAATTCCATCCAGGTTATATATCTTTAATCAATAATAAACCACGCAATCAGTATCTCCTAAATATCCAGCGTCTAATACAGTAATGTGTTTAACGTTATCGGTACTCGAGAATGTATCCGATCATCCAGGCAACCTATACCAATTGCTGTATATTCCATTTTAGGCGGTTCATAACGATATGAAGATCCAATGTAACTAGAATAAATTTTAAAGCTAAAACATCCATTTATATCGGTAATGATATCTTTGCCATCATCAGCCAGCGATATAAAAAGCCCCGTAGATACTGATATGACTATATTAGGTTGACCTATATCATTTTTATATAAATATCCAGATACAACACCGTAGTCAAATGAATATATTACAGGTGGATATTCTGTGATCTCTAACCGATATGGATTATAGGTGAAACACACAATTGTAGCCTTTATGATATCTCCCGATTGTGCCGTGAGTGTCACCTCTCCAACGTTATCAGATCGTATTGAGACGGATATTTTACCATCTTTATCTGTTACACCCCATGATGGATATATCGTTGCTTCACTATCAGCATTGAAGGTTACTTTTTGGTTTTTAATTCTGTTACCAGACTTATCATACGCAGTTGCAATTACTATATTTTTATCGTTGCTATTAGCCCATGCATCATTTTTTTCTCGGTTAAGCTCAAGAGATGCCACGAATTGAGGAACAGCAGTAAACTCGACCTGGAGAGGAGGGACTTTTATTTGAGTATCATCCTCTAAACAAGCATATACATTCCCTTGACACGGAGTTGAATCAGTAGAGATTATTTCAACTGATACCTTACCCATTACTCCCGTACTTTTTATAATTGTACGATCATTATTCTCCTTAAATACCATAAATTCATTATCTAATGTGAAAGTTACATTCGTTTCATGAGATAAATAACCACCTTGAGTTACTTTTATACCGATATATATAGACTTATCCGCAGTCTCCGTTTTTTCACTCGATACCCAATTTAATTTTTTAGCCTCTTTTGGTGCTTGTTCGTCATTCATTTCATTCTCCTAATTTATCACTATCATGTATATTTATATATATTACCATCGATTTAAAGTTAAAAAATAAAATGATTTCAATTTGATAAAATTATGCTAATTAACAATATTCCTTACACTAAATAGAAGGAAAATGTTTAAAATTAATAGAAAATTGAATCGACTTATCAATATCGGGTAAACTTATTATCACATTATTTTTTTCTGCTTTGGTATTAGTTATATGGAAAGTTGTACAACCATCTTTACTAATCGCAACCTGCAATTCTCTCTCGTTATCACCAAAACCTGAAATTATCGCGGAGCCATCAGTACGAACAAGTAATCTTTTACCGGAATAGACAGTACGGTCCACAATAACATAACCACTACACACACTCACGCCATCAGCAGGTACTTCCGAGGTAAATGCGTAAGCTTCGATAATATCTCTTCCATCTCTCCACTCGCTAAATATTGCCTGCCCTACACCCGGTGTTATAGCCCCATCCTCCGCAGAAACAGTACAGCGAAAACTACCCGCTTCCTCAGATTGCAAATGGAAATAAGCCAACCCGAAACTATCGGGGGCAAATTGATATTTTGTACCATCCCCTTCAACAATACTTCCTGATTCAACCCTCGCCAATAAACTCTTTCCTGGCGGCCCATAAACCGCAACCAAGTTTTTCGGTTTTATTTTAGGATATTTATTAGATACCATCGGCGCACCTTCACTAATTGATATCATGACAGATGACATATCCGTTAGCGATAATATCACTGAACCTGGAGCAGAAATAGTATTGCCAACCTCATAATACCCTGTTCCCACGCCTTCCTGCCCCAAACAAAGCACGTTTTCCACCGGCACCACTAAAGAAACATAACCCTGCTTAACATCCTCGTCGCTTACTGTTATTGGTTGTGCATCCCAAGCCGCCCGCGCAATTAAATCATAGTTAAAATTATGTCCTTGCCAATGGAATATGACGCTATCTCCTTTCCGCATCTGCCGATAACTGATATGCACATTTAACCCACGATGTTGCACAAGAGATGAATAGTGAATAACGCCAGATGTTGAATCTGGATAAATTGATGGTAATAATTTTATCGATGGAGAATTAATAACTTTAATAACAGTCGGTTCAGAGAAATCTTCATTCTCGAAATCATCAGCTGATGTATAAGTCACATTATAGCAACCATCAGGTATTTCAGAGAACGGCATAGTTACAGTAAAAAAATCAAGATCAATATTCTGAACATGATATGGTCGAGAAAAAATTCCCCCAACACTTACCACTATCACATCCCAGATTTCTATATCCTCATAATAGGGTACCTTGATAATTAAATCTTGGTTCTGTTGAACAGAAACATCAATCAAACCATTATTATCTGCTTGCGGCAATTTTGGCGACGATAAAGGAATGAGAGTATTGTCGTTATTAGTAATCATATTTCACCTCCCATTGGAATCGGTCTGAATGATAAAACAAAATTGACTTTATCCCCTGAATCTGAACCAGGCGCTGTTAGCCAAACATTAACTTTACCTACTGTATCGCTAGTCACATTCACTGTCGCACTACCATCCTCTTTTAATGGAATATCGGCCCAGTCTTTATTATAACCATCGATAACTGCATTATTATTAACTCTTATACGGATTTGATTAATATCATCATTATTTTCACGATCAATAAAAAGATAGATCGAACAAGGCGTCTTCCCATCTGCCGGAGCACCTGTAGTATAATTATAGGCGGTAAATATTATAGCCTCATCAGACTGACGATAATTACCAAAAATAAGCGGGAAAGATATTACCTTATTGATGTCCTCTTGTGGGGAAATCATCACAAAAGCCGAAAATTCTTCATTATTTTCAATATTTTTATGTTCAAACGGAGAACGAACATAAAAATGCCCTTTTCCAGTCTCATCTAACGTCAATGTGATCTGATCTACATCAACATTATCGTCTACAATAAAAGCACCGATAGATGTCGTAGCATAGAATTTATGTCCAGGTAGACCATATATAGTCACAATATTTTTGGGATTAAGATTAGGATAATTGGTTAAATCACTTTTTGCCGCGTTTTCTGTGATAATCACACTTGATATGCCATTATTCATACTGTCACCATTAACTCCATGATTTATTAATTGAAAATAAAATGATAACGCTTAATAAAATATTATAGTTACGCAATAAAGAAATCGCCAGTTTACAAATAAGAAATATGCCCGGAAAAATGGAAAATGCTCAAGCATTTTCCAGCAAATAAATAAAAACTCAATCAGTTAAATTTATTGTCCAGGGGGAACCGTATCAATGCGTCCAAACCAAATCTTGGAGTCCTTTATTCTTACACTGTAAGTGATATAAACTAATCCTGGTCCACCACGATATGAGTCTACACCCGTAAAAGGTGCCTGACCAAGCAGAATAATAGCCTCTCCAGCCGCCACTTCGTCGGCAGTTACCGTATGAGGTTCTAGAGAATAAATTTTTGAAGATGGACTATGATTGACAACACCATTAACGTAAATACGTACATTGATAACACTATCCACGTCTATTCCATTTTTTTTACCCACAGCAATATGTGCATCCAGCCCTCCCCCTAAAATTTTTGCAAGATTGATCTTACCTCTCTGTCCAAGTTCGATCTGATCTTTATGAGTGAAAATTCTAGGCGCTGCTAATGTACGCCTAATCTCTGGTGGCTCATTCGGTACTGACCTCGTTAAATCAAAATAGAGGGCAGATGACATCGTTACATTTCCCGTTGTATCAGCCCTATAATAATATAACTCATTATCGCCAATATTTGGAATACTGGCATATGGGACTGAAATAAACGGATTATTCAACTGATCCAGATCAGTAATGACAGCAGACACACTTGGCGTTTCATCATTATCTTCTCTGATCATTAAGAAAATTCTATCTCTCGGTTTAACTCTCTCATAAAATGGGATACTCACATGAAAACCTGTACTACTATTTCCTACTGATGGTGTTAATCTATCACCGTCCAACTCTTCAATATCTGGCATTTCAAGCGTTGGAGTAATATCTTCTGTAATAAACAGAATATTTGATGAAGATTTCCTTAAAAAACCCTGCAACTCTGTAAACATATTGACTGTGTAGTTACCCCTCTCTTCCTTACTAGGGAAAACTCTTAAGGCAGCAAAACCTTTACTATTCGTATTAATATAGTATTTATTGCTATTTAACCCTCTAATAAAAGGCAATATTTCTGCTGTAGGTTGCCTTCTATTATAACCAAAAATACGCACTGGCTTATCTGTTACCAGGGGAATTTGAAAATAAGGTAACGGATCATCTGTTTTACTCAGCGCATATAAATGAACGAGGAGGCTACCATTAAATTCAGAAGGTCGTTCATCATCCTCTGCCGGAGAAAAATCTTTTATCAACGAATCGCCAATAATGATAGGTTCAAACGCTGCATGTGAAAAACCATTTTTACCAATAGAATGAAATGCTATCTCTAATTTAGCATCAGGGTCCGTAGCCTTATCCATTGAAAATGTTATGGTGAAATCACCAGCACCAGAATTGGCAGTAACAACAAATTTTGTAGTGCAGGTATTATTCTTGACATCCCTTGAAATACGAGGGATCTCATCAAAACTGACATCTTGCTGGTCACTGTACACTATATCAGTCATTTCCGTGACTTTATGAGTCTCATCACCTGAATAAGTTACAGTAACGAGAACTGGGCACTCTTCTAAAACCGTTATTCCTGAAACAATATCTGCTGTAAGTATCGACATATTAAACCTCATATTAAAGTTAAACATCAATAAGCAATAAGCGTCTAATTTCTATCAAAATAATGCGCTCCCACAACGATACTGACTACCTATTATCTCCTTCCTGTTTCTCACACAAATAAATTATTTACTTTAGCTGTTAATGTAATAGCAATAAATCTACCACTCATAACATAAGCTTTATATCCAAATATACCCTATATAGTTACAGGTTAAGATTACGGTAATTGTTAAATCACTTTTCGCCATGCTTACCATTATTTATACTGTCACCATTAGTTCCATGATTCATTGGTTGAAAATAAAATGACAACGCTTAATTAAATATTATAGCTCGGTAATAAAGAAATAGCTAGTTCACCAATAAGAAACATGTCCGGGAAAATGGAAAACGCTTACGCATTTTCCATACACAAGTAAAATCTCAATCAGTTAAATTCATCGTCTAGGTGGAACAGTATCAATATGTCCAAACCAAATCTTAGATTCCTTTTTACCTACGCTGTAAGTGATATAAACCGAGCCTGGCGTACCATCACTATATGAATCTACATTAGTAAAAGGTGCCTGACCAAGCAGAATAATAGCCTCTCCAGCCGCCTTTTCGTCAGCAGTTACCGTATGAGGTTCAACAGAATAAATCTTTGAGGATGGATTCTCATTGACAATACCATTAACGTAAATACGTATATTGATAACACTATTTACCTCTATTCCGTTGTTTTTACCCACAGCAATATGAGCATCCAATCCTCCACCTAAAATATATTCAAGATCAATCTTACCTGGCCAGCCAAATTCCTCCTGTCGTTTATGATTAAAAATTCTAGGTCTCGCTAATATACGCCTAATCTCTGGTGGCTCATTCGGTACTGACCTCGTTAAATCAAAATAGAGGGCAGATGACATAGTGATATTTCCCACTGCATCAGCAATGTAATAATATAACTCATTATCGCCAATATTTGGAATATTGGCATATGGAACTGGAATAAAAAAATTATCCAACTGATTCAAATCATTAACAACAGCAGACGCACTTGGTGTTTCATCATTACCTTCTCTGATCATTAAGAAAACTGTGTCTTTCGGCCTAACACCTCTATAAAATGGGATATTCACATGAAAACCTGTACTGCTATTTCCTTCTGATGGAGTCAATTTATTACCATTCAGTTCTACAATATCTGGTGCTGCAAGCGTTGGAGCAATGTCTTCTATAACAAACAGAATATTTGATAAAGATTTCTTTGAAAAATCCGGCAATTCCGTGAACATATCAACTGTATAATTACCACTCTCCTTCTTACTGGGGAAAACTTTTAAAGCAACAAAACCTTCATTATTTGTATTAATATAGTATTTATTATTATTGTAATTTAGAGCAAGAGGTAATATTTCTTCCGTAATCTGTTCTCCATCATACCCAAAAATACGCACTAAATTATTAATTACCAGAGGGATTTGAAAATAGGGTAATGGCTCATTTGTTTTACTCAACGCATATATATTGACGAGGAGGCTGCCATTAAACTCAGAAGGCTCCTCATTATCTGCTGCCGGAGATAAATCTTTTATCAGCGAATCGCCAATAATGATAGGTTCAAACGCTGCATGTGAAAAGCCATCTTTATCAATAGGATGAAATACAATTTCCAATTTAGCATCAGGGTCCGTAACCTTATCCATTGAGAATGTTATGGTAAAATCACTGGCACCAGAATTAGCAGTAACAACAAATTTTGCAGTGCAGGTATTATTTTCGACATCTCTTAAAATACGAGGAGTCTTATCAAAATGAGTATTTTCTGGGGTACTATACACTATGTCAGTCGTTTCCGTTACTTTATGAGACTCATCACCTAAATAAGTCACGGTAATAACAACCGGGCACTCTTCTAAAACCGTTATTCCTGAAACGATATCTGTTGTAAGTGTCGACATATTAAACCTCATATTAAAGTTAAACACCAATAAGTAACAAACACTTAATTTTCTGTCAAAATAATGCGTTTATACAACGATGCTTACTCTCTATTCCCTCCTTTCTGTTTAGTTTATCACACAAATAAGTTTTTTAGCTATTAATGCAATAGCAATAAATCCACTACTCATAACATAAGCTTTATATCCAAGTATATCCTATATAGTCATAATATATCCTGGATTAAAATTAGGATAATTGTTAAATCACTTTTCGCCACATTGACCATTATTCATGCTCCACCATTAATTTCGTGATTCATTGTTTGAAAATAAAATGACAACGCTTAATGAAATATTATAGCTCGGTAATAAAGAAATCGCCAGTTCACCAATAAGAAATATGTTCGGAAAAATGGAAAATGCGTGAGCATTTTCCAACAAACAGTTAAAAGCTCAATCAGTTAAATTTATTTCCTAGGTGGGACAGTATCAATATGTCCAAACCAAATCTTAGATTCATTTTGGCCTACGCTGTAAGTGATATAAACCGAGCCTGGCGTACCATCAAAATGCGAGTCTACATTCATAAAGGGTGCCATACCAAGCGGAATAATAGCCTCTCCTGCTGCCGCTTCGTCGGCAGTTACCGTATGAGGATCGATAGGATAAATTTTCGAAGATGGATTGTCATTGATAATACCATTAACGTAAATACGTACATTAATAACACTGTTTACCTCTATCCCACTGTTTTTACCCACAGCAATATGGGCATCCAACCCTCCACCTAAAATATATTTAAGACTAATCTTACCTGGCCAGCTAAATTCCTCCTGTCGTTTATGATTAAAAATTCTAGGTCTCGCTAATATACGCTTAATCTCTGGTGGTATATTTGGTACTGACTTCGTCAAATCAAAATAGAGGGCGGATGACATAGTTATGTTTCCTATTACATCAGCTACGTAATAATATAACCCATTATTGCCAATATTTGGAACACTAGCATATGGCACTAAAATAGATGGTATATCCAACTGACTCAGATCAGTAATGACAGCAGACATGCTTTGCGTT
>NZ_JAJAFY010000070.1:0-15670 GCF_025384885.1 Photorhabdus kleinii | reverse complement strand
AATGTGCAATTAACCGCCAGTGACGTCAAAAACGCCGGTAAAGACGGTCACACCGAGATAACCGCAGGCCATAACCTGACGCTGGACACCTTAAGCACACACCGTACAGAGCAGGGGAATTGGGGGAAAGATAACTATCGCCATCTGACCCAACAACAAGATATCGGCAGCCAGATAACCGGCGCCGGTGAGGTGACCCTGCAAGCCGGGCAGGATTTGACCGCCACCGCCGCCCATGTCAATGCCGGTCAACAACTGACGGCGCAGGCCGGGAATAACCTGACATTGACAACCGGTACCGCCTCATCTGACTTAGTGGAGCACAGTAAACAGACCAGCAAAGGCTGGCTGTCGAAGTCGTCGGTGGAAACCCACGATGAAGTGCATGACCGGCAGGCGCTCAGTACCACATTCAGCGGCGATAAAGTAACTTTACAGGCCGGTAAAGACCTGCATATCAGCGGCAGTAATGTGGCAGGCACGCAGGATGTCAGCCTGAACGCCGGTCATCAGCTTACCGTCGCCACCGCCGCAGAATCTCACGGTGAAACCCATTTACGGCAGGAGAAAAAATCGGGCCTGATGGGGACCGGCGGGATTGGTTTCACATTAGGCAAGGCCAGCCAGAAAGTCGCCACCGACAGCGACAGCCAGCTGAGTAAAGGCAGCACGGTCGGCAGCAGTCAGGGCAACGTGACGCTCAACGCGGGAGAACAACTCCGGGTTCACGGCAGTGAAGTGATTGCCGGTAAAGACCTGACGCTGACCGGTCAACAGGTCACGGTCACCAGTGCGGAAAACCGCCATCACACCACAACAAAAACCGAACAAAAACAGAGCGGCCTGACGGTAGCGCTGAGCGGCGCCGCCGGAGGCGCTATCAACAGCGCCGTGCAAACGGCCCATGAAGCGCAACAGACTGCCGACCCGCGCCTGAAAGCGTTGCAAAATACCAAAGCCGCTCTGAGCGGAGTGCAAGCGACGCAGGCCGCCAGACTGGCGGAAGCTCAGGGCAGTGACGAGAAAGGCAATAATAACCTGGCCGGGGTTAGCCTGTCCTACGGTCGTCAGTCTTCCCGTTCAGAACAGCAGCACCGCCAGACCACCCAACAGGGCAGCCATCTCACTGCCGGGGATAACCTCACGATAACGGCGCACGGTGACGATAAAGGGACATCCGGTCTGAACGGCGATATCCGCGTTCAGGGCAGCCAGTTACAGGCGGGCAAAGACCTGCAACTCAATGCGAGTCGGGATATTGCGCTCTCGTCCAGCCAGAACACCGAACAGACCGCCGGCAAAAACAGCAGCCACGGCAGCTCGCTGGGCGTGGGCCTGACCGCCGGCCCCGGAGGCACCGGTCTGAACGTCTCGGCCAATGTCAGTCGGGGCAACGGCCGTGAAAACGGCAACGGCGTCAGCCACAATAACACCACGTTACAGGCGGGACAGACCGTTGAGCTGAACAGTGGCCGGGATACCACGCTGAAAGGGGCACAAGTCAGCGGCGAACAGATTACTGCCGACGTGAAACGTCATCTGACACTCAGTAGCGAACAGAACAGCCAGCGCTATGACAGCCGACAACAGAATGCCAGCGCCGGAGTCAGCACCACCGTAGGCCCGCAATCTAACGGCACCCTGACTCTCAATGCCAGCCGCAATAAACTGCACAGCAATTACGATTCAGTGCAGGAGCAGACCGGGCTGTTTGTCGGCAAAGGCGGTTATCAGGTTAACGTCGGCGACCACACCCAATTAGACGGTGCAGTGATAGCAAGTACCGCTGACAAAGCCAAAAACACCCTCAACACCGGAACACTGGGTTTTAAAGATATTCAAAATAAAGCGGATTTTACTGTCGAACAGCAAAGTGCAGGCGTCAGCCTCGGCCAACCGACCGCCGGTCAGGTACTGAATAATCTGGCGGTCAATGCGCTGACGGGGGCCCATAATCAGGGCCATGACAGCAGTACCACGCACGCCGCCGTCAGTGACGGCAACCTGATTATCCGGGATAAGGCGCACCAAACGCAGGATATCGCGAACTTAAGCCGTGATACCGATAACGCCGCCAATGTCTTGAGTCCGATATTTGATAAGGAAAAAGAACAGCAGCGGCTGAAACAGGCGCAACTGATTGGTGAACTCAGCGCCCAGATGACCGAGATAGCCGGGACCGAAGGGAAAATTATCGCGACCCAAGCGGCGAAAGCGAAACTGGACCATATCAGTGAACAGGACCAAGCCGATGCCAGAGAAAAGTTGATCAACGCAGGGAATAAACATCCGACTCCGGCGGATATCAATAAACAAATCTATGACACCGCTTACACGCAGGCGCTGAATGACTCCGGCCTGGGGACCGGTGGTAAATACCAGAAAGCGTTACAGGCCGCCACGGCAGCGATTCAGGGGCTGGCGGGGAATAATCTCGGTCAGGCGCTGGCCGGCGGCGCGTCGCCGTATCTGGCTGGCGTGATTAAAGAGCTGACCACTGACCCGCAAACCCATCAGGTGGATATCGCCACCAACACACTGGCCCATGCGATTTTGGGCGCCGTGGCGGCGGAAGTCAGTGGTAACAATGCCTTGTCGGGAGCAGCCGGCGCCGCTTCCGGCGAATTGGCCGCACAAGTCCTGATAAAACAGCTTTACGGCGATAAGGCAAAAGTCAGTGAGTTAACGGAGGAGCAGAAACAAACTGTCAGCACCCTTTCTACTCTGGCGGCCGGGCTGGCAGGCGGTATTGCCGGTAACTCCACCGGCAGCGCCGTTACCGGGGCCCAGGCCGGGAAGAATTCGGTGGATAATAATGCTCTTGGTTATGGTCCAGGAACCTTTTGGGGGCAGATAGCCAACTCGATCAGTTCAGATGCATCATTGTCCTTTGATCTACAAAGTAAAGGGAAAACAGTAGAAGAAATAAACAAAGCTATAAAATACTCTCATCAAGGGCCATCATGGGGTGTTACTTATAAAGTTAAACCACATGTAAAAGGTGAGGTTACAGCAGGAATAGGTCCAGCAGGGTTTGCTGAAGCAGCATTGGATCCAAATAAATTTGCAATTAATGGTGGGATGACAACAGCTATTGGTGCTCATGGTGGAGCAACTGTCGGAATAGAATTTGGCCCTTATTTCCCAGGTTTGTTAGGATCCCAAGATAAAGACTATTCTTTTGATTTAGGTTTTGGCTATGGTTCATTTGGAATATCAGCAGGAAAAGATGGAATAGGTGTATCACTTGGTGTAGGGCCTTCAATTGGCTGGGGTGGTATTTCAAAGGAAACTCCATTAGGTGAAACAGACATGAATGGTAAAGTTGGCACTGAAATATATAAACATGAGTTTAAGGATAAATGAGCATGATTGTATATATTCCGTTTATTTTGATGGTTTTGAGTCTGTTGGGGTTTCTTGCCTGCTTCATCTATTTTGGTTTGAGCAAAAAAGTTTCACTAAGAAGTGTAAAATCTCCGTTGCTCTTTTTTGATTTTTGTTTTTTTAACAAAAACAAACTTGCTAATTTTTCCATAACGATGTTATTTATTGTTTATATATTTGGAATTTGGTTTGAATTTATCAAAAATGGCAACTCGATTTCCTTTATTGGGTATTTTATTGGTGCATTTGCAATTCTTATTTTTCTTATTCATTGTAGGTTTTTTTCAAAAAGAAAATTTGCATCTAAAAATAATATCGAATTCATAAAAGAGTTTTTTTTTGAAATGGAGATAAGTATTCAAAATACGTTATTATGGTTATCTAGAATATTTTATATTATTTGGCTTTATCTATTTTTTTCTAAATAATTGTTGTGGAGAATAACTATCTGAGCAGTAAGCAGATAGATGACTGGTCTGCGGAAATGAAGTCCTGCCAAGCTGGCGGCGGTGATTGTGGCGGTATCATTAAAAAATATGAGGAGTTGAGTACCACACAACAGAAACAGCTAATAAGTGACTGTGCCGCTAACCCGGCGAGCTGCCAGCAGAAGTACGGTGATGTGTTGACCGACAGTCTGACAGTGAAACAGGCGATAGATCGTGCCTTGGGTGAAGATATCCCGATCAAAATGGTCTACGATCTGACGGCGACCTTTGCGCAGCAAATGCAGGCAGAAGGTGTTGTTGCTACAAACAAAGTCTCTGAAGCTCTCCAGAAGGAATACGGTCTGGATGAGATTCAGGCGGGTATTGTAGCGAGTGCAGCAGCGTCGGCGTTTGGTGGAATTAGTAAGGCTGGTAATAGGCTTCCACCTATTAATTCCAGCGCAAAAATTGCGACGGGACAAAGCGTAGGCAGTTTCGAAAAAAGTTTAGTGGGACTTCCTCCTGGAGAACGTGTTGCTATCGTAAAACAAACTGCTGCAAAAGTTATTGTCGAACAAGGTATGGTTAAAGATAGCAAATTAACCCAAATGAACGGTGGACGCGATGTGTACAAAGGTAAAGATGGAAATCTGTATGCTCTCGATACACAGCATGGCCGATTTGAAGTTGTTTCTCCAAAAGGTAAGCACTTAGGTGAAGTTGACTTCTCTATGCAAATGAGAAAATCGGCTGATACATCCGGCGGTCATAATTTGAAGGTAAGATAATGAAACTTATTGATCATATAGAAAAATATATATCCAGAGGAACCGTATTCAGGTTGCCGGCAACATGGCCCTATGAAGAACAAGTTGATTTTATGGTTTTTGAAACTCAGGATGATGAGCGCCCATATGGATTAATTGTCTCCTCTGGATATAAGGCTGGCCTATTTTTAGTGAAATTACCCATTGAAAGTATTTCGGATGAAGGACATGGGCTAAATACGGAATGGGTTATTAAAAATTGGTCTAAATGGATTTATCCAGAATGTGATGTGAAAGATGTATGTTTAATAGAACGATATACAGCAACCGCTATTGATTGAATGAATAAAATCCCAATCCTCGCGGTTGGGATTTTTCTTTATAGTTACTTGCTATCTACCAGCCGGGTAATCAACTGCTTTAGTTTAGTGTTACCTCGATCTTAGGCAGGCGTTAAATCCAAGCGGTAATTGTAGAAGAAGCCGTTGCTGCTATGATGCGGATGTGCAGATCGCAGGCCACAGTATAGCGGTAGCATGTTCCGGGTTAGAAAGGCGCGTCGGGGGAAAAAGTTGCGGTACCGAAACGCCACAGCAAAAAACGGCTGCAATTGACGGAAAGGACAGTGAAAAAGCAGGTTCGTTGCCGGACTCCGTGACAGAGAGAGTTGTTGTTGAGAATAATGCGCTAGCCTCCCGAAAACTGGGGGATTGCAGCACAATGTCACCGGAAGCGTGCGACAAGGCCAAAGAACTGAGTCAGCGCATTCTGGATAAAGGTCTGCCTTCAGTGGAGGACATGCGCGATAAACTGGCCTCATGTCAGGATGATAGCTGCCGTAAACTAATTTAACATCTGATTAACGATGAAGTAGGTTCGGGGCAACCTCAAAGAGGATAAATTGAAATGAATCTATATCTTTATAAGGGAAAATTACATCCCATAAAAGATGTGTACAAAAAAATGGGATTTGAGAAAATAAGTACTCTGCGAGAGCAAATAAGATTTAAGAAAATCCAACCCGGAAAAGATATTTCTCATTTATCCACTAAAAAATCTTGTATACATGTTGGAGAAGTTTACGGTTTGCTAACTGTTATGGCTTTCTCTCATATTGGGTTATATGGAGGGAAAAATACTAATTTCTGGCAATGTCAGTGTAATTGTGGTCGTATAGGAATTTATCCGCAACCAAAATTAACACAAAAAAATTTCAAAGCTCTATGCTCTGTTTGCTTGAGAGGTCCTTGTATTGTTTGCGGAGGTCCTATCTTAGATGACAGGCTAAACTCAAATACATGTTGTGAAGAACATTATTTAATTAATCGGCGTAATAAAAATGTACTTTATAAAGCAAAGCAATTTGCTAATGACCCTGATTTTCATAAAAAAACATATCGCAAAAAACGGGAGAAAATAGAAAAAGATCCAGAGTATGCTGCTTTATTAAAAGAACGAGAAACAGAAAAGTACCAAAGAAGAAAAGAAGATCCAGATTTTGTTAAAAGAAACAAGGAGCTATGCAGGAAACGTTATGCAGAAAAAAGAGATGAAATACTTCAACGTCGCCAGGATCGATGGGAATTGCTTTCTGATGAAGAGAAATTACTGATTCTTGAACAAAGGAAAACCGCAAATGCTGACTGGTACCAAAAAAACAAGGAGTATATTTCCGAACGCAATAAAGAAAAATGGAACTCATTAACAGATGAAGAGAAAGAGGCTCTAAGAGAACGTAAGAAAGAATATGACAGAAAATCAAAACGCAAATATATTGCAGAATTAAGGCTTGACCCCGATAAATACCGAGAATACCTTGATGGATTTAAAAAATATGGTGTAGAACGTTTAAGAAGAGAAGCCTTAAACAGGCTATTTAGAGACTCACAGGAATTGTTAGGGCTTAAACATGAATCAAATAATTAAGAAGATAGATAATATAGTTTCCGCATCAGTTGATGATCTTAAAAGAGAGCTAGGTCGGGCGTTAGATATTACCACCGACTACATTAGATACTTGGGTGAAATATGGCGTGAGCTAGAAAGTCGGGGTGAAGATTTATCTGAACTTCGTCATGGGCTTCTAGCTTACCTTCCTCTTGTTGCGAATAACACAGTTGACCCACGACTGATAATTAATTATGCAGGGCAAAAAACCTTACTTGCTGCATTAGCGCGTTTACCGATCAAACAGCAGCAAGATATCGCGGATTCAGGTTACGTTTCGATAGCAAAAGAAACTAACGGAGAAGGTAAGTTTACTGAGGTTCAGGTAAAATTGACTGAATTAAAAGCTAATGATATTTATACAATTTTCAGTGAAGACAGAATAAGGACTCCCGCGGAACAAATAAAATTAAAGAAATCACTTAATCTTAACACTCGGATTAAAAATCCCAACAAGGAAAAAATCAAAATCGATCCAGAAAATGACTCTCTTATTATTAGAGGAATGCGTATTCCACGGGAAGATATTGCTAATGCATTATGGGAGTTAGCAAAAGAAATTGAAAAGAAGAAAAATAAATAAAAAATTAAAATCTTTAATGAGCCGAACTAACCAGTTTTCGTTTATTTCGAGAGCATAAAGAAGTGTGAGGTATTCCTTTAATCAATTAGTATGATCGTTCTCGTATTTATTGTGACAAAGGGGGGGAGCATGTCTGTCTATAAGGTCAAAGTGGCTATTCGCGATATTAGCCCGATGATTTGGCGACGTTTTCGTATTCATTGTGACTTTTTCACTATGGGGTTTTCTGTCGTCCCGGTTTCTGACGTAGCCTCCATCAATACCCACCGTCATCGGTTTTCCCGGTTTGGGTAATTTTTCCCATTCTCTGGGATCGCCAGGGAGAAAATCCGGCAATCCGTCTAATTCGGCCTCTTGTCTTTGGGCGATCTGACAGAGATGATTTCTGACTGTGGAGGCATTACAGCGTTCCCCCACCGGCAGAATATCTTTGAGCAGATTGGCGGTCAATCCATAAGACATCAGTGACGCCCACCGGGTTTCTATAGACCTGAGTTCCGGGTGAGTATGCGAATCACACCAGTGATTGAGCAAGCTAGCGGTTTGGGCTGAATGTTTCTCACACGCACATCGGTAAACCCGAAATCCCTCTACCGGGATAATGCCAAACAAGGTTCGGTACTGGATGGTTTGCTTGCCTTTTATCCGGCGATTTCGTTGACAGCAAGGACAAGCACGATGTTCATCCAAATATTCAGCTGCCTGTTTCTGGATCACTGATTGCTGGATAGTGTTCAAAAGTAATTTAGATTCAGACAGGGAGAGTCCAAGGTCATTGGGGGCGTCGGACTGTTTTTCTATCGTGAATAGTTTCTCCGTATGGTGATGGCCTGATTTATCGACCACCGCTAGTTGGATTATGAATTGCATGATACTGTCCTCCCGGGGTTATGGCTACTGTATACCCCCGTTTTTTAGCGGGTGACGCAATTTATAATACGCAGAAACACCTAATCCCACGTTATAGCAGGCCAGCGTTAACTTGATACCTTTCTCTCTTAATGCGGCATAACCGATCGAGGGAGTGAACAACTATCGTGTCGCCGGTTCTGACCGGTTGAAGCATATCCTGACGCTGTGGCCGGTTGATGTTTTTCGCCTGGCCTGTTCGATATAGATTTTGTCAATTTTAATCCCGGACGCAGACAGTGCCTCTTTCTGGCGATCAACATGCGGGTCAACCGAACTGACCCGAATGTAGGCATAATACATATCACCCTCAAAAGTCTTTAAACCTGATAAAGATTTGTAGAATACTCTATAAAATTGACTTTCCCGAGGTTTATAGAGGATTATTTCCTCGTTTTTAGCATGGATGAAAAGGTACCTTTATGGATACCGATCATCCTATCGGCTACAGCCCTATCACAATAGGTTCCAGTTCCGGTGACAAGGTTGAGCCGACTTAATTGGCGGTTAACCTTGGGCCGGTTGAAGCAGATGATCATCCGGCCACCCCTGCACGATCTGAATGATATAGTGCAAAGCCGCTAAAGAAGTCTCGCCTGACAATCTGAATCGGTGCCAGACCATTGGGCTGATACCTCGGAGGGCTACTTTCACACTATAAGATTTCATGGGGAGGTGTCTGATAGAATGATGTTCCTTTGCTCATTCTATCGTCGATTTAACACCGTGCCCCACAGATTTTTATGGTCTCAAAATCTTGTGCCTTCAGTAACCAATGATAGTTTTTACTCGAAATTGTTTATTATTGTTTTCTTGGGAAAATTTTATACCAATGTTCTTTACAAATTTTATTTTTATACTATTCTAAAGATATTAAATATATTTTTCATTAATGAAAAATATATATTTTCCACGTAAAATAGCATCATGTTTTCATAACTTAAAATGAATTACAAAACAATTCAGAAGATATAAAAATAACTCTGTGAATATGAACGTTCCTTCAATGCTCAACAGCATGATTTACGCGAATTATTTATATTCAGGTGATTTATCTGCCGTAATGGCAGGCAATAAAATAAGTCATTAACCTCGACTTATGATTCTACTCAATCGAAAAAAACAGGAAGGATGTAATATGGCGCATACTTATAACAACCCAAGTGATTGGCAACTCGGTACTATTGCAGCTCATGGGGATATTTTTAAGGTAAATGATCATGATGCAACAAACAATATCTATGTTGCTGGGGATTTCTATATTGCGATGTTTGACGGCGTCGTTGACGGTAGATATTACCCGCCTCACGGAAAATCAAATTCAAACTGGACCTACACAGAACGAAAATGGATTTCAACTACTAGCGTTTCTGTTGCTCTGATTGGCAATCCTAACGAACCGATGAATTTATATGGCAATGGACTTTGTATGCTGCCAGTCAGGGTTTACATGACAGCAATGGACAACGGCACCCCCTCTGCAAACTTTACCGTTAGTGATGAAGATATGGAGAATGCGGTCACTCTGGTTGACCTTGCTACCGGAAAAAAATATAAAAAAAAGACATCGCCACCAAAAATTGGAGACGAAGATACGATGGACGAAGGAGGGTATTATTGCGCCACCCCGGGAGAATTTGTCATACCTTCCGGAACGAATCAGTCAAATTCAGCCTCAAGTCGTCAATTTATTACCTTGTATGTTTTTTATAAATCAAATCAATCTACCAAGTTACAATGTCAACTGGGTTGCATTATCGTCCCCAAAGATAATCCAGCGAATACAGTATATAATTATAATACATCAGGAACAGTAGCAAATGGGTCCGGTTACATATATGTTTTACCGAAAAAGAAATTTATTTATGGCCAGAGTGGTGATGTCTACGCCTCAGTTGTAAGCAATAATCCTGAAAATGGTTTTATGATTGATACGTATTATATTGACATGACTGGGGTTACCGGGATGAAACACGTCGAACTTATTAAGGTACCTCTGAGTAATTATCCATGCGGCCCATTCTCAGAAGATTGCTTTTATATTCACGTAACTACCAGTTATTTATCTTGCGGAGTATTTACTGATACTAGCATTACTACAAGTACTAATGTCGTACCTATTCCATATATACGTTACAATGGTTTTTCTGAGTGTGCTGATTTTAAAAAGGCAAAATTCAGGAATCACGATAAGCCTGGTGTCTGCGTTGCTTTTATTCGATGGTGGAAGGCCGGGATAAGGCCAACATACACCTATTCAGGTTGGGGTGACGATTTTAGGGGGGGCGCGGTAAGTTTTTATGATGAATATGGTAATAAATGCAAGGTGGCCTTTACATCTCATGACGAAAACTCCCTTGACTTTACTGTCTTGAGCTAAAAACCAACACAGCACTTGTAAGTGCTGTGTTGCCTTTAAATAAATCGCATGCAATTAACATAAGGTATAAAAATGAGCATGAATAATATTTTCACTCAGGCTGGGAATTTCAGCCGTGCTATTTCCGGGGGGGTTGACCCTCGAACAGGACTTTATAATCTCAGTCTGTCACTGGGAACAGTGAAAGGAAACGGAGGTCTGGGACCTGAATTTCCGGTAGCCCTCAGTTACTCTCCCCTTGCTCAGGGGAGTTCTATGGGGTTTGGTGACGGGGTCTCTCTGGGATTTTCAACATATGATACCGGTTCAGGGCGGCTGTCGTTGTCCACCGGCGAGCAATACCAGGTTGACGAGTCAGTATATGGAATTACACTAAACATCAGACAAAAGAAACTCGACAGTTTCCGTATGGAAAAACAGGACGGTGAGGCCTACAAAATCATCCATAGCTCGGGCGATCTTGAGTTCCTGCAGGGATTTGATTACGGCACCCATTTAAAGTTGCCAACCCGACTGGTCAGTGCCACAGGGCATACACTTTATGTTGATTCCGATAACATCAACGGAAAAATATACATATCAGGACTGCGTGATGAGTCGGACATTGTACTTCTAAATATTGATTACGAGGGCAACAACACAACGCTCACATTTTATCCTGAGACACCCGAGAGTTATTGTGTTGTGCTGACAACCGATAACGGTTATCTGACAACCATCACCCACGAAGCCCCTGGCGATGAATCTTTGATATGGGCTATCGGGTATGATGATACAACAATGGGAAGGCTGGCAACATCGCTGACCTCTCCGGGAGGCATGACTGAAATAGTCACCTACCCGCCGCGTAATAGCGATGTGGGTCACAAGTTCCCGGAAACATCACCACTATCCGGGCAGCTGATGCCTTACGTGACAACGTATAAGAAAATGCCGGGGGTGGGACAGGCTGAGATTGTTTCAGATTACAAATATTCACTGTCCAACTATCTGGGATTCCAGTCAGAACTTAATTCGTGGGGTGACAATGACGACAATCTGTACTCCATTACGAGCCAATACTCATATTCCTCAACCGAAACCCGTCATAACAATGCCGGAGAAAACCAGTTAATTACCCGCACATACGATAAATTCCACCTAGAAACCAATGAATTAACTCAGTGCGGGAGTTTTCAATCCGAAAAAAGCACTCTCTATTATGCCCAGGAAGAGGGAGTCGAATTTGACGACCAGCCCGCACAGTTCCAGTGCCCGACTGGCACCATTACCACCTGGACGGACAAAAGTGACGGGACGAATATTCTCAGTCGTAAGGAAGAGGTGACCACTGAATTTTCTGATAAAGGCCTTCAGACAAAACAGACGGATGCGGATGGCACAGTGACAACATGGGAATACTATCCGGCGGAGGGTGGGACCGACTGTCCAAAGGAACCGAATGGTTTTACCCGGTTTATGAAAAGCGAGACAGTGACCTCTCGCGACAAAAAATCGAAGCATGAAACGGTGTACACCTATGCAACGGCGGAGCATGTCGGTACGGCTGTCAGCACCCTGGTGATGAAGAACACCGAGACGCATTTTGCGGATGGTCAGCACCTGAAGACCCTCACCTGTAAGTATGGGACAGGCACAGAAAAAACCGCTGGGGTGTTGACAGAAAAAACGACGGCTTATCCTGTCGATGGGGCGAGTGACTACATCACGACTGAAAAAGTGACCTTCAGCAATACCACCGTCAGGGTTGACGATAAGAATGTCATTGAGGCGCTGCGCGCAAATTACTCGCTGACCAGCCATGACGGTCTCACGCTAACCCATTCGAAAACGGTATCACGCGTAACAAAACGCCTGCTGGAAAAAACGGACAGCAAGGGGATGGTCACGGCGTACACGCACAACTCACTGGGGTGGCTGACGAAGCGCGTGCACTGTAAGGGGGACAGCCAGTACGAAAACACCACCACCTGGGATTACACCGTTGATGATACCTGCGGGGTATCTGTCACCACCACTGACGCGAGCGGTAACAAGGTACGCCACGCTCTGGACGGTATGGGGCGTCTGCTCCACATCAAGAAAAATGACGTAGATATGGACAGCAGCAATGCTGAGCCAGAGTTTTTGATGCAGCAGCAGACCTGGGATGCCCTGGGGCGCAGCCGGCAGGGAACCAGTCATGACTATAAACAGGCAGCCGACAAAAATAAGGCTACCCAGACGGTGACACAAACGCAATCCTACGATAACTGGGGGCAGGTGAATCAGTCAGTGAGTTCAGCAGGGGTCACGACGCACACGGAAACCGTGCTCGTACCTGCGCCGGCAGCAGATAACTGTGTCTGGCAGACCCGCAGCTGGCAGTCGGGCGGGGCAGAAACCTCCGGCATCACGGTCACGACGCTGGACGATAACCACAATCCGGTTAAGACGGAGTTGTACCCGAAAAATGCGCAGCCCGGCAAAAGCACGCCTTACAGCACCACGACCAGTGCGTATGATGGCTGGAACCGGTTGCGCAGGCAGACCGATGAGCTGGGGCAGACCACCACGTATGAGTATGATGCCTGGGGGCGCCCGACGGTGACCACCCTGCCGGACGGGACAAGGACCGTCCGGGAGTATGTGGCATTCAGCTCCGCAAAACTCCTTACCGCCATCAGCGTACACGACAGCAAGGGCAATCCTGTCCCGGGCGTGGGGGGGGAGCAGGGCTTTGACGGGCTGGGTCGACTGAAGAGCACGACCAGTGGCGGGCGCGCTGAACGTTACAGTTATGACCAGCCATACCAGCGCCATCCTTCCAGGGTTATGACCGCGACAGCCGGGTATGTAATATATGCCTATAACGATGCGCTGGGTGAGGTCCCTGAAAGCCTGAGCACGGTGGGTGCCGGGATAAACGTGAATCAGAGCTGGACTTATAACCCGGTGACGGCGGCGATGCTGACGGCGACAGAAGACCAGCACACTCTCAGCTATGGTTATGCTGCATCAGGCCAGCGGACGGCTGTCACTGTGGAAAAAGAGGGGGGCATTGAGAAAAAAAACACCACCCTCGAAGGCCGCACCATTGGCGGAACCGCCACCACCATCACCGACTATGCAGGTAAGATACAGACGCTCACGCTTGACCCGTTTGGTCGTGCCACGGCGCTGGACGACGAAGACGTCAGCTGCACCCTGACCTACGACGGCCTCGGGCAGGTGACGCAGTGGACGGCGACCAGCAATACAACCCATTACACGAAGACCACCACGCTGACACTGGATGATTACGGACGTGAAACCTGTCGTGTCACAGAAACCCTGGACGGGAGCAAGACCCTGAAAGATACCCTGACCATCACCCAGGCGTGGAGTCAGAAACACCAGGTCACCCAGCGCACCACCAAACAGATGACCGCAGGAAAGTCGGTGATTCTGCGCGACGAGACGTACGACTTCGACCCGAAGCGCGGCTGGCTGAGGTACTACGGCGTCACCGGCAGCACCCCGCCGCGGGATGAGTCTGGCAGGCCGCTGAGTCAGCAGGTGTTCACTTACGATGCCGTGACCGGCAATATGGTTTCGAAGACGACCATGTTTACCGACGGCAATATATCGACCACGAATTATAAGTATGAAAATGAAGAAGACCGGTGTCAGCTGTCCCGGATAGTTACTGACGGCACGTCGGTCACACTGGAGTACGATGGCGCCGGTCGTCTGACGCGGGATGAATACGGGCGCACCCTGAGCTACGATGCGCTGGGACGACTGTGTGAAGTGAAGAAAGGAGATAGCACACTCAGCAGCTACCGGTATGACGCCAGTAACCAGCTTGCCGGCCAGACGACGGGCGACACCACCACCCATCATTACTACGCGAATAACACGCTGTCGTATCTGGAAGATAACCAGAAGAACAGCACCCGCCTGACGCCGTACGCGCAGGTGAGCAAAGGAAAGAACGCCGGTACCTGGCTGACCAGCACGGACATGATGGGCAGCGTGCTGTCGGTGACGGACGGTAACACAACGGAAAGCCACGCGTTCACGCCGTACGGGGAACGCGGCAGCGATAATGACAGTCCCGACAACAGCGTCGTGGTCACGGGCTACAATGGGGAGCGACTGGATGATATGGTAAGGCAGTACCACCTGGGCAACGGTTACCGGGCGTATAACCCGGCACTCCAGCGATTTACCTGCCCGGACAGCATGAGTCCGTTCGGTGACGGCGGTATCAACCAGTACATTTACTGCGAGGGGGACCCGATAAACCTCACCGACCCGACAGGGCATGGGCATCTTTTGCGTCGGCGGGTCGAGAAGGGCGTTGCGACTGTTGTGGACATTATTGGACGGTCGACGAAAGATGCAGTGGAGGAGGAGATTGGAAAGGAAGTCTTTACTGCATATAGAGCTGCTCCGGATGAGGTAACTGAAGAAGTCTTCGACCCCAATACGGTGAATCAGCATGATAAACAAAATTGGGATCTCAATGCCCCAGAAGACAGGGCTAAGGATTACTACGCCGCAAAACGCAGTTTTCAGCCACTGGCGGTGAACGACAACGGTGGAAGAGTGTGGGCAACACGGTACAGATCAGTCGGAAAGCAGATTAAACCGCTGGTAGAAGAGGCCGTTCGTAAAAGGGAGCCCGTTACCATTCTTAGCGGTACTCATGGTGCCCGGGACGGAAACAGGACGCTGACCCGGAAATTTATAGATCTTGAGCTTTATCGTGAAGATCGTAAGCTTTATAAGAGGGCGGGCCGCACTGAGGTTATTGATATAACGAGAATAAGCAATGAGGAATTGACCCAGATAGTACGGAAGCGCCGCGGGCACATTTTTGCCTCATTCTGTTATTCTTACAATGATAATGAACTCAGGGATATTTTAGGACTGATGCGGGGCGGCGTATCTATTGTCCGGAGATAAGGCGGTTTACCCATTTAACCTTTATCTGTTTGTCTTCATGAACCTTACCTGCGAGACTGCCGTGGGTGAGGTTTTTCATTTTCGGCTATTTTTGCCCATCCCCCGGTCGCGGTAGGAATAGCCGTTACCGGCTACCCCCCTCACAGATCCGGACGTGCGCTACTAACGCATCCGGCTCCTACCTCGGGTGTTTGGCGTAAAAGCGCTGCAAAGGATAAGGATGTACAATTCGGGGGGACGGTATCCATTTTGTCACCAACTGACTGTAACGCGACCACGTCATTTTGTGCCGCTGGCTTCGCCGTCTCAGTGACTTCAACCACATCCGCTTCACTTC
>NZ_JAJAFY010000007.1:0-128378 GCF_025384885.1 Photorhabdus kleinii | reverse complement strand
TGATACGCAATATTTAAAGATGTGCAGATAACCGCGGGCTTTACTGCCCCGGGTGGTCAACGGGTCTTCTTCCTTGATATATATCCAGCCGGGGCGCAGCAGGCGGGCGGCATAGCCTTTGGTTTGCTGGAGTGACGAGGAGAACATCAGGGTGTGGATATCCGGGGGCGCTTCTGGTTTTTCCAGTTCTTTGCCGAAAAAGTTCACATAAGCATAACGAACCGGGTAAATCGGTTTAATGTTGCAGTCACAGGGCTGCATATAATTATCTACCTCAAGATTTTGCGGGAACAGTTCGTAAGCTTTTTCGATATATTGATCGAGAAGTTCCTGAATGTTGGTGGTCATAAGGTGTCCTTTATCGTTAGTTTATTACACTGTTCAAAAAGCAAATAGGCCCGTTTTTCCTGGTTTTTTGTTTGTAGATAAGCTGAGTCCCAAAGTTGTTGCCAGTGAACTTCATCGTTTGGCATTAAACACTTGGCGGTAACATAATAGAATATGGCTCTCTGTTGTGTTAGTCCTTGCAGATAAGCCTGATTAGTCTGCTGCAAAACAAAAGCAGGCAGGGTGTTTTTATTCACCTGACAGCGTTCAGTTAGATTTTCCTTAATAAAGTCAATGGCTTTAAGTACATGGCGTTGTTGCGTTTGTTGCTCAAATAGTTCACACAATTGATGATTGAGCGTGACAGGCGCAGGTTTTACCTGCCGAACGTTTTCCGTGATGGTGATAATGTGGCGGGTATCGGGTTTATCGCCATAGAACCATATTGAATTGATCCCCTGCATAAAATGGGCTAATGGCCCGTCGGATAGAGTATTAAGCAGAGTCGTTAGTGTGTTGGGATGATAGAAACGGAAAAATGCCCACGTCTGAGTCAGCTCATTTTTTAAATAGGTAAACTTACGCAGATGATTTAACACTATTTCAAAAGGTTGTTCGCTTTGGATAAACAAGCTCAACTCTGCCCGGTTATCCGCATTCGTAATGTATCGCTGTAGTTCTGGCTGATTGCTACTGTCTTTATGCAGTTCAACCAGATAAGGGGCGCTATCTTCCAGTGAAACTTGAGTTTCTCCCTGAAACAAGCCTTGCCAACGTAAAGAGGAAGCGGACAGATCAGGAATGATAAATCGTCCTGCCTGTTGATATACTGCCGCGTCAATGACCGCGTAGAGATGTTCATTATCTTCATAAACCGGCATATCAGTGGTTGGCGTCAATATCAAATCGCCACGAATGGCAGGCCGTGGAGAGTCAATATCTTCCCGTTGTACCAGTATGACGGGCTGCTGATCACTTATCTGTCGGATATGGCGTATTAACCGTAATTCGGGGTGAGCGCTTTCCATCAGGTAAGTTTGTAAGGCAATGATGTCTTGGTATTGGCCGTTTGTTATTCCAAAACCGATCACGTAGTTGCATAGATTTGTAAATGCCTCATATTCAGTCGGAGCATGGATTAATGCCTTGGCTGAATATTGTCCGGCAGGATGTTTTTCATTGCCTATCGCTTGGTAGGTGCAAGTGGCAACCCAGTAGTGAGCTAGATCAAACGAAGATAGCGTTTTCACTCTGATGTTTCCTTTTGTGCATCAGCTTTTCCTCTGCAATCCTGAGCAATGGGCTGCCCTTCATTGGCTGCACCGGTCAATGTTGGCACGGTGCTGGCGCTGCCTCCTTGTACTACCACCGGGCCTTTTAAAAAGATATTGCCGTTTAGTGTGATGCCTTGAGCATCCAGCGTGATGCTGCCTGCTTTACCTCTGAGGATCACGGTATCACTGGCTTGCAGGGTATGTATTTTGGTGTGTGAGTGAATGCCTTTAACGACATTTATCTGGTAATTGCCTTTGATGTCACTCTGTTTGTTTTCACCAATTTGTTGGAAATGGGAGGCGTAGATCTCTTCCTTCCAGCTATTGTTGATACGCGTAACTTTGTCTTTCTCAATGGTTTCGAACTGATTTTTATCCACTTGAATGTGTTGTTCATTCATGATGCGGATAAATTCATCATTGCCGATTTTATGCCGACGATCATTCATGACCGTGTGGCTTTCGTCGTGCTCTATTTGTTGTGTCTTATCGTGGTTAATTTGGATCAGTTGGTTACGTTGAGCGTGGATATAAATCTCTTCCCGCTCTTTTTCATCCTCAAAACGTAATTCGTTAAAGCCGTTACCTTTATGTGTTTTGGTTCTGAACGTGGTGCGCGTCTTTTCTGCGGGTAAATTCAGCGGCGGGCGGTTAAGACCGTTGTAAGTGCATCCGGTAATAATAGGCCGGTCAATATCGCCGTTGAGATAGGAGATAATGACTTCCTGGCCGACTCGCGGTGTTGCCAGAAAACCAAATCCGTTGCCATTCCATCCTTGTGCAACTCGCACCCAACAAGAAGCCCGGTCGTCAGGCGCGTCATAACGGTTCCAGTGAAAGTGAACGCGAACCGCGCCATCTTTATTGACATAAATTTCTTCAGTGCCCGGTCCGACAACTGTTGCGATTTCATCGCCGTCAGCCAATGGTTTATAGCGGTATGGCGGCCGCCAATCGTTGCGGCCTGGTATAAACCGGGTTTGTGAATTCAGGGTAGTGCCGGTTCCGCCGTCGCCTAAAACCGCAGGGACATGCCCTGTATGTTGGGAAGAGATGACTTGCCAGCGGTCATTCATGGCGTCAATCGGATGGTTGGTTAATGTGAAGATTCTGCCCGGCATTAATCGAATACAATTACTGTTCGCTATCCCGGATTTGCTGTCAGCGCGCAGGGCTTCCAGCCGGTACTGGGTAAACGGAATGGCCTCTTTGTCTTTCTGAAAACGCCCGTAACTTTCGAAAATATGAAATAGTGTGTCGTTTTCTGCCTCAAAATCTGTTGCATTGTGCCGTAAAGCATAATTGGGATTGTGATAATTTCTGTCTTTTTGGGTAGTGGATTCAGGGCGCATGTGGGAGCCAAACAGCCATTTGTAGATAACATTTTCTTCTACTGCGCTGGTAACGTCCGGGTTGTAGATCAGTGTATCCTGCGCTCTCATGTTCAGGTGGCTATCACTCAGATGGAGCCCGTCATCGGCGAACCAGAAGAAAATCCCCTCTTCAGCCGCCAAGCGGGTAAAGAAATCATAGGATGATTCCCTTTTCATGGTGACATATTCCCGCGTTGAATGTGGGTTATTCAAATGTATATTGGCCCTGAGTTGCTTCTGCTTCAGGATGCTTTGTAGAATATCGGGAATGCTGAGTTGGTGATAAATACGGCTGTCCTGATCGAGTGTCAGAAGCCACATTTCTGGCCTGACTGTCAGGTGATACTGGGTTTGATGCCGGTTTGTGGTCCCAACAACTGCGCTTTCAACCAATCCTTTCACTTCGCGTTGCAGAATATCGTCACGGGTGACGGTAAACCGCACGGCTTGGAGCAGGAGGGTATCGGTATCAATATCTGAACGATGTGCCGCTAACGTCAGAGACAGGGTAAATAACGATGAAAGCGCCTCATCTAACGTAAAATCAACCACTGCAAAAGTTTTGGTTTCCAGGTTGCCGATAGTGCAGGAAAAGCGGAGTCCGGTTTTCATAATTTTTCCTCAATTACATTACATGATCTTTTGATGCCCAGGCATATTGTAAAATTCCCAGCATTCGCCTGTGTCGTCATTGATGGCAATTAATTGGTGAAGGCTTGTTTCCACCAGGCAGAGGGAGAAAGCGGTGTGCAATGTCTTAGCGAACGCATACATTTCTCCTTCATGTTGATAATTTGCTGACGTCATGCGAAGCGTGATTCTCTGGGCTCTCACGGGAACACCGTCACCCATATGGTAGAATGGAACAATGTGGATTTTACTGAGACCATCGGCCATGCGCTGAATATGTCGGCTACGCGGGGCGTCCAGATGAGCGAAGGTATCAAGTTGTTTAACCAGAGATCTGACGGTATCAATGTGACTGAGAAAAAATGGCCCAATCGACAATAAGGATAGTATCGGCCAATGCTGATGACTGTTTACTACGGCAGGAAGATTTTTTGACGCCGGCACGATATTTCTGGTCTGAATATGGCTGGGTATCTGCTCGCTTGGTATACAAATTTCCCCAATGCCCAATGCATGTGCTTGCGCATGAAATCGGTGATATTGGCAGTAAAAGTCGCGATAGTGGTGCTCTGTTATAGGTTTTGCCTGATGATCATAAAACGTAAGATTAATTTGGCTGCCACTAAATGGCGATTCTTCCCGTATATAGTTAAAAAGCAATATGTTGTCACTGGGTTCGGCAAAATGGCAGGCTGCCAGTTGCGCGCTATCGATAAGAGGAACGCAGTGGTCAGATCCGTCGGATGTTTCCTCTGGTTCAGATTGGAGTTTAACTTTGTCAATGCTAAAGATTTCATCTGATTTTAATACATAACACGATTTGCCCTTTTCAAATGCAATCGGTTTTGTTTTTGTCGGAACCAGGTTGATAACCGGTACGCAATGGGGAATGAATGCGGGTGTAATGTCCTCTATGGGAATGTTACAGTCAAATTCTAGGATAATGGTAAATTGCTTATCCTCTCCCAAAGGGAGCTCAGCGATCTCCTCTGATAAATCAAATGACATAAAGTCATTAACATGTGGCAGATAAAGGTATTCGTATAACACCTGCAACGGCCAGAAATAGTCATGTGGTCTCGGCAGTACCAAATTTTCCTTCTGGCGGGGAGCGCTCTCAATAGACAGCCACATCTCCTTCTCTTCAAGGGATGTTTTCAGATAAGTGTTATTCAGCGATTGATCTATGTATTTCGTCAGTAAAGACGCCAGTTTTTGATCTTCTCCCAGAAAAAGCGTGACTTGCCCTGTCTTCCACTTGGTAGTTTGTCCATGATATTGAAAAGTCAGTGATATCAGGCTTTTGTCTTGGCTGTGTGTCAGCGTCTTATGGATCAAGGTAACTGGTTCAATACTAATATCTTGGGTAGTTCTGAACGTAATTGATTGTTTATGTTGTATGGCAGAAATTTCACTGCCTTTGGCAATGTTTGTAGTTTCAGTCATGCTGCCCGGTTGAATATCTAACTGGATAATGCTGGTTGAAGGGATCGGATGTAAAGGTATCGGCCATACTTTTCGTAAAAGAGGGTTGATGACTTCCGGGAAACCATCATTAATTTTTTGCTGAAGACCGGCAGTTATAAGCGCAAAACCTTCCAGTACTCGGAGAACATCCGGGTCGCCAGATTCAGGGGTAAATGGGGCCAAGTGTGGGTGTTCCTGTGCGGCGTTGCGCATATCATGCTTTATTTGTGAAAGCGCTTCCCTATAGAAATCCTCAAAATTTTTCATATCTACTTTTGTCTTTTTTCCGATCAAATATTAATGTAAATTTATATTTTGAGCTGATGGATATCAAGGTTGATAATTTAATTATGTGTAATTTTTTGTTTAAAACAGTTAATAATGTAAATTTATTAAGTGTTCAAGTAACTTAATTATGTAATTTATTTCAAGATGTTTGGTGAGCATAAGTTTTACTTAATAAATTTATGGTGCCATGATAGCCAGATGTTGGAAACTGAAATTAATATTTAAGTCATTAGTTAATGGAGGGAAATATGTCACGTCCTATTATTTTGGTCGGTGATTCGACTTCGCATGGCGGCAAGGTTTTAGCAGGTGATCAAGGCTTTGATGTGTTAGGGAAGAAAGCGGCTCGGGTTGGAGATGTTGTATCTTGTCCAAAATGTGGTGGTAATCAAACCATTGTTGAAGGAACTCCTAAAATAGTCAGCTCCAATGGACAAATGTACGCACTGGAGGGAATGAAAACCTCTTGTGGCGCGACATTGATTGCTTCGCAAAGCCTATTTCAAGCATAAGATGGCGATAAAAGGCCATATTCTGCCTGAAATAGGGCTAGTTGATTCAAGTACGGATGCTCAGTGCTTCATTATCTTTTTACAAACTACCCGGTTGACGTGGTGGATTACGGCCTGATCTATTTGTTGTCGCACTGCGAATATCCTGACCAATAACATCAATACTCGCTTGAAATGGTGGGAATGGCAGAGTAATGCCGTGTTCGCGGAATCCTTGCAAAATAAGCTGATGGACTTCATGACGAACAGGCATGCGATGCCCCATTTCAGCGGCATAAATACGTAATTCAAATATCTGAATACCATGTTGAAGATCAACCAGATAGGCTTCCGGCGCCGGGTTATCAAGGATCAGAGCGCTGCGTTTAGCGGCGGTTAATAGGATTTGGGTGACTTCTTCACAACTAGCTTCTGCCGGCGCAGGAATTGTCAGTACAACACGAGTGATAGTGTCAGATAATGACCAGTTAATAAACTGCTCAGTAATAAATGCCTTGTTGGGAACAATTATCTCTTTTCTGTCCCAATCCGACAGGGTTGTTGCTCGTGTATTGATCTTGGTGATGCTACCGGTCAGATTGCGAATAGTCACGGTATCACCGATACGGATCGGTTTTTCGAACAAGATCATCAGGCCGGAAACGATGTTGGCGAAGATCTCCTGTAAGCCAAAACCTAATCCAACTCCCAATGCAGCAACAAGCCATTGCAATTTTGACCATTCGATACCAATCAGAGAGAAACCGACCAGACCACCAATCAAAGTAATGGTGTATTTGGTGAGTGTGGTGATGGCAAAGCCGGTACCTGGTGTGAGTTCCAAATGCTGTAGTAAGGCCAACTCAAGCAGCGCGGGCAGGTTACGCACCAGTTGAGTGGTGATAATAATCACCAAGATAGCAATCAAGACAGAACCTACGGTGATGGGTTGAACAGTTTCTACATTGTTTATTGTGGTGGTGACATCCCACAGTCGGATATTTTCTAGAAATGAGAAAGCGGAATGAAGTTCAGACCAGAGCCAAATGAGTGAAACCAAGGCAAGCAGAGTCAGAATTGAACGGATTAATCCCAGTGACTGGGCGCTGATTGCATCCAGATCAATAATGGGTTCCTCAACTTCAATGGCACCTTCGATACTGCTTGAACCTGTTGAGTCGTCTTCTCCTTTGGCGCGTTGGGCCAGAATTTCTGCCCGTCGCTGTTTTGCCCGGTCAAAGGCGATCCGGCGTCGCTGAATCAGCATCCAACGACGGATAATATGGTAAATAACCAGTAGGAAGAACCAGATAGCAACGGAAGTCTCTAAACGCCCTAGCAATGCTTGTGATGTGCTGAAATACCCGAGTATGGAAGCTAGCGCTGCGACTATCGGCGCAGAGAGTAAAATCCACCAGAGAGCAATATTGATAACATTTTCGCCGTAGCCATTTTTATCCAGATAGAGCGGGACTTTTGCCCGTTTCAAGCTGTTAGTGATCAGGCTTAAGGAGACGCACAGGACGAGGAAGCAGAGCCTACCGAGTGTGGAAGAAAATTCTCGATCACTGTAATGTTCAAACGTTATCAATGCCATGACCAACGGCACAATAGCAAAGATAGATAGTTGGTAGAATCGTAAAGCCCGTTTAACACGTTCTTCCGGCCAACGAAAATGGGCAATGAATAACCCATTGGGATGGGCGAAAGTGGCACTTAGTATGAAGATCCATAATACGGGCGTCGTAGCACTGACACCATAACCAATAGCTGTCGCCATAGGATACTGCCAAGCGCTTTGCAGCCCATAGCCAATGGCGGACCAGAGCATAGGCAAAGGTAACGCGACCACAACCGACCAGAATACGGTACGTAAAGTGAGAGAAAAGTGATCATAGGTGACTTTGCCGATACGGTTACTCGCGCGTTCAAGGAATGCATGATAATGGCGGAGAGAACCGACGCTGAATATAACCAGGAATAGGGTTCCAAGCAGATACAGCAGCGTATCCTGAGTGGTCAGCATGACTATTAGAGCGCCGCTTAACTGAGAGAAGGTATCCAGTGATAATAGACGGGTCAGATCCTGCACAACACTGATTGGGTAATTGAGCGAAATGGGGTTAACATCCGCGACCCAGAATAGATAACGGTGTGTGGCCTCTTTAACTTCGGTTAGCGCATCATTTAGCTGACTGGTAGCGACTTTCAGTTTGGTCAATTCAAGGATTTCACTGTCGTAACCAGATAATAATGAATTAAGTAATTCTTTGCGGGTGCGGGTAAGAGAATCATAAATCCGCTCTTGTTCAGCAGTTAACGCAACGTTGCTTTTTTGTACGGGGTTTGTGTCTTTTTGTAACTGCTCCAGCATGTCTTCGTATTTCAGCCGATCGACTCTGAATTTGACAATATTCCGATCAAGTTGCTGGGGTTTAGACATGTCAGGCAAACGGGCAAGCTGAGTTTGGAGCGCTTCTCCGAGCGTTGTGGAGCCACCGAGCCATTGTGCCTGTTCACGAATAGTATTCAATGCTTGCCGGACCTGAATAATATCACTGGCGGCTTGGCGTTGCTTTGAGCCGATGACATTCATTCGTTGTGCTTGTTGATTTAATTCCTGAGATAAATTCCGGTTCAGTTGTAATTCATCAAGCAGAAATTTTGGTAGCTGATCACTTTGTTCCGCCAGCATCTCGGTATGTTCTAGGGCTAATTCTGCTTTTTGCTGGCGTTGTACATTAAGTTGGCTACGGAGTTGTTGCAGTTCAAGATCAAGTCGATGATATCGCTTTTTGAACAGTTCAACCCGCATACGGGAAATTTCCTGTCGATTATTCGCAGAAAGTTGAGCTATTTCGAGTTCATTGACTGTCGCTTTGTGGGCATTGACTTCGGCTTGAGCTAAGGCAAATTGAGCCTCTCCTAATGGGGTGGAGGGTGTTCCTAATGATTGTAGGCGAGAAGATGCTTCAGTTAGCAAGCGTCGTGCTTCTGATTGTTGTTGCGGTAATAGTACGAGAGAGTCACTGATTTCCCGTCCTTTGTCCTGTTCTTGCTGTAATTGCCCCCCTTGTTCTAGCAACCGACTGCTGATTTGAATGATCTGTTGCTCAATGCTTGCTATGGGTTGGTTAGCAGGAATTGGGCGGGGAGTATCACTTTCAGTAAGTAATTTTTGACGAAGTTCTTTCGTTATTTTAGGAAAATCATCAATGGCGGTCTGATACTTTTGTGTTCTGTCGTTAGCTGATTTAGTATCGGCAATCCAATTGAGAGCGCCTTGCAACGCCTGAGTAACTTCTGCATCCTGCGGGTTTTTGCTGGATTCGATTTGTTTCAGTTCTTGTTTGAGCTGGTTCTCATCAAGTGGAATCGCAGCAAGAACCGGATTAATAATGATCAGGCTAAACAGTAAGCTGATAATCAGGCGCACGATAAAGGGCTCTCCTTGGCAAGGGATTAGCTTATGTTGTCAGTGGGTTCGTCAGGCATGATAGCTTGGGCTAACAGTTCACCCATGCGGGTTGTTGAGCCACTGCTTAAATGCCCGGCTAACTGTATCTGATTTTGTGCAAACAGGTTAATGACGGTAGAACCCAATTTGAAACGCCCCATTTCTTCACCTTTCTTTAAAGAAATTGCGCCAGTTGCACCGGCTTCGGGGTAAGTCCAGCGTTTGATAATACCTTCCCGTGGTGGTGTAACCGTACCACACCAAGCCATTTCAATACTGCCGACGATAGTTGCACCAACCAGAATCTGTATCATGGGCCCAAATTGAGTCTCAAACAGACAGATGACTCTTTCATTACGAGCGAACAGATTTGGCACGTTGGCAGCAGTCAATGGATTGACAGAGAATAGATCGCCTGGGACATAGATCATCTCTTTCAGTAATCCATCGCAAGGCATATGTACACGGTGATAATCTTTAGGTGATAAGTAAGTCGTTACAAACTGCCCATCACAGAATATCTCTGCCAATTGGTGATTGCCGGCGAGTAGAGCTTCAAGTGTGTAGTGATGTCCTTTGGCTTGAAGGAGCTGGTATGTTCGGATATTGCCTAACTGACTGATAGTACCATCAGCAGGTAGCGCTAATTGGTGTTCATTGCTGACAACTGGGCGAATATCATCTTTTAATGGGCGGATAAAAAACTCATTGAATGTGGTGTATGCTGAAAACTCAGGCGCTTTCGCTTCATTCATATCCACTTTATAAACACGGGCAAACGCCTTGATTGCCAGTTGAGTTAACCAGCCAGCTTTTTTGTTGGCAAACCAGCCTGCTAGATGAGTTATTCCCTGTTTAGGCAGTAAATAGTGCAACCTGATTTTAATGTTATCCAGCACGTCAACCTCTTGGATTCTATTGGCAAAATTAGACAAAAGGGGGTTATTGTACCCGTCCTTTCATTTGATGTCAGTTAGAGCTATCGTTATCTGTAAAAGTCTTGCGTGGCTTAATTTGATCCATGCTATCGAGAATACGGTGATAATTCTCAAAACGTTCTTGAGTTATTTCATTGTCTTCCACTGCCTTGCGTAACGCACACGCTGGATCGTCCCGATGTTTACAATCACGGAATTTACAACTGCCCAGATAATCACGGAATTCGATAAAACCCTGAGTTATCTGCTCCGGTGTTAAATGCCACAGGCCAAACTCTCGAACACCAGGAGAATCAATAACATCACCGCCATGAGGAAAATGATAAAGACGGGATGCTGTTGTGGTGTGTTGACCTAAACCGGAAACATCTGAAACCTGATTGACCAAGATTTCTGCTTCACTTTCCGGCAAGAGTGTATTGAGTAAACTTGATTTACCCACACCAGATTGACCGGCAAAAATAGTGATTCGACCTGCGAGCATCTTCGTTAATTCTTCCATACCTTCACCCGTATGGCTTGAGAGTTTCAATACTCTGTAACCAATGTTGTGGTATGTGGACATGATTTCGTTGACCCATTTACGGCTTTCTTCGTCCAACAGATCAATTTTATTCAATACAATCAGCGGTTCAATGCCCAATGTTTCACAGGCAACAAGGTAGCGATCAATAATATTGAGTGACAGTTCAGGAAGAATGGCTGACACAATCACTATCTGGTCAATATTGGCGGCGATAGGTTTAATACCATCATAATAATCAGGCCGCGTGAGTACGGAAGTCCGTTCGTGAACGGCTTCAACAATACCATTCACTTTAACATCTACTTGGGTTTGCAGCGAAGGACGCCATACCACTCGATCGCCGGTTACCAATGAGCGGATAGTTCTGCGAATATTACAACGTTGTATAGAACCGTCTTCTGCCTCGACATCAGCATGTTGGCCGAAACGGCTGATAACTAGCCCTTCCTGAGGTTCACCTAACTGACTATCATCCATTTCAGGTTTATTATCCTGTTTTTTCAGCCTGCGCTGATGATTTTCCTGTACCCGCCGTTGCTGGCCTTTGGATAGTTTATGCTTAGCCACCGAACCTCACTTGTTTCACATTTATCGCTGTTATTGCTTAAAAGCGCTATGATACACCATTAATAATAACTCTCTCTCCAATCTAGGATATAACATGTCAAAAAGTGAGCACAATCTTATCTGGATAGATCTAGAAATGACGGGCTTAGATCCAGAGCGGGATCGCATTATTGAAATTGCGACAATTGTCACCGATGCAAATCTGAATATCCTGGCTGAAGGGCCTGTCATTGCGGTTCATCAGTCTGATGAACAACTTGCTCTGATGGATGAATGGAATGTGCGCACCCATACGGGCAGTGGGTTGGTTGAACGTGTTAAAGCCAGTAAAATTGATGATTGTGAGGCAGAGAAGGCGACGATTGAATTTTTGGAAAAATGGGTTCCGGCAGGTGCTTCTCCCATTTGTGGTAACAGTGTGAGTCAGGATCGGCGTTTCTTGTTCCGCTATATGCCAGAATTGGAAGCTTACTTTCATTACCGCTATCTGGATGTCAGTACACTTAAAGAATTAGCTCGTCGCTGGAAGCCGGAAATCCTTGCTGGGTTTAAGAAACAGAATACTCATCAGGCGCTGGATGATATCCGTGAATCAGTTGCTGAATTAGCCTATTATCGGGAACATTTTATTCAACTGTGAGTTAAAGAGTTTTATTTTCTGTTGGTATGGTAACGTAAGCTTGGTGTGACGATTAATTAACCTGTCTTGGTGTTTAAATCGTCATTTGACCGGAAAGTTTGTTTTTTTGCGTTGAAAAGCTTGCGGGCGCAACGATTTTTCGTATAATGCGCTCCCCATACCGATGAAGAATTTCATAAGGTATGGATGGCATACTAAAAGATATGCGGGAATAGCTCAGTTGGTAGAGCACGACCTTGCCAAGGTCGGGGTCGCGAGTTCGAGTCTCGTTTCCCGCTCCAAATTTAGATTTGGAATCAGTATGTTATTTTTGGTTATCATTAGCCAGTCAGTGACGCGGGAATAGCTCAGTTGGTAGAGCACAACCTTGCCAAGGTTGGGGTCGCGAGTTCGAGTCTCGTTTCCCGCTCCAAATTCAAACTTGAAATTGATATCTTAAGATTAATATATTGTTTCAGGTTACCACCAGCCAGCCAGTAATGCGGGAATAGCTCAGTTGGTAGAGCACGACCTTGCCAAGGTCGGGGTCGCGAGTTCGAGTCTCGTTTCCCGCTCCAAGTCTTCCTTAATCATGCCGATAACCTAAGAAGCTCCCCTTAATAAATCTATTTTCATCAATAACCTGTCGCTCGGTGTTTTAAACATCGTCTGGGCTGTTTAAACTCTTGTCTTTAACTTTATGAGTTCAATATGCACTGGTCGGTACCATGCGGATTGAATAAATTGTTTGATAATGTGATATATGCAGAGAAAATCTAACCACTCAGCAACCGGCGCATAAGCAGGGCTTGCATATCTCGCCGACCATCGGCAATCACAAAAATCACCACTTGTTGACCAATGAGCTGATAAATGAACCGGTAAGATTTAAAAAATGTTTGGCGAAAATCGCGGATTCCTAGCTCCTGCAACTCCTTGGGATAATTGCCTTTTTCAGGAAAGTTAGCCAAGTTGTTTGCTGTTTTCAGCAACTGATCCAATGCATAATCGGCTTTCCCTGAACTGTCATTTTCGACAATGTAATCGTAGATATCCTCTAAATCCGCCTCGGCATCTTTGGTCAGTACCACCTGATATGGCATTAGGAAAACTTTCTTTTATTCTTTAAACGTTGAACCACATCCTTTACCGGAGTGATTTCGCCTGCTTTAACCTGCTGTTGTCCTAAAGCCAAAATCTTTAACAACGCCATAGTTTCCTGAATCTGTTCATAAGAAGCAATATCTTGAATCACCGCTTTTGCCTCGCCATTTTGTGTAATAATCATCGGTGAGCGGGACTCAGTGAGTGTCGTCATCACCGTAGCTGCATTGGCTTTAAGGTAGCTAATGGGCTTAATCTGTTCTGAATAACGCATAGAATTCCTCATATCAAAAAGGACTAAATATAGACTATAAAAAGTCAATGGATTGATTGTAAAATGACCTTGCCAATTAAGCAAATGCCGATTTTGGAAAAGAGGCCACCAATATTAGGTAGCTTTTTTTATGTTTACATCTTGTAAACATAAAATGATGGCACTATATTGTTTACATGATGTAAACGGAGTGAGTGACATGCACGTTATTTCCAAGGATCCATTTGAGAAAGCTGCACGCGATTTCCCAAATGATGAGGATGCGATTATTGCAACGTATAAACAGTTAAAAGAAAAAGATTTTGAGAACCCTGAAGAATTACGAAACCAGTTCCCCAGTCTCGATAATTTCAAGTATAGAAATAAGTGGTGGGTGATAGACATCGGCGGGCGAAACTTACGAATGATTGCCTATATAAATTTCGTTAATAAACGCTTATACGTCAAACATATAGCCACTCACGCAGAGTATGACAAATTAACTAAACAGTATCGGGAGACGAAAGAATGATTGCAGAACCTACCGAAGCACTTGAAGCCACAAAGCTACTGGTAGCTGCTGTTCCTTTCTTAGGGAGCAGCACTTCCGAGGATGCTTATAATGACGCTTTGGCAATGGTGGATTACCTCATCGAACACGATGATGAAAACCCGCTGATTGACTTTCTGTCTGCTAAAATTGCTGACTATGAAAACAGCAATGAGCGTTTTGCAGCATTTAATAAAGCTGTAGATGATATGCCTACCGGTGTTGCAGCGCTGCGCGTGTTGATGGATCAACACGGTCTTTCTTACTCAGATCTGAAAGAGGAGATCGGCTCTAAATCTCTTATCAGCCAGATTTTTTCTGGTACACGCTCATTGACGATTGCGCACATTAAAGCGCTTTCTAAGCGTTTCAACGTAAGGCCAGATCTGTTTCTCTAATGATTTAGAATAATTAATGTCATTGTGGCTGCATCATGAAAGTGATGCGGCTTTTTATCATTTTCATTCGTTATTATTTTTTTGCTTGTTAGAGATGGTTTGTGAGTTGAATTTCTCCGCTCCAATTTTTGATATACAAATATCTATTGAAGTTTCTTACATTCATGGTTTTTAGGTCTAAAAATCAGGCTTGCTATTAGGTTTCTGTAAGATCGACGCTTTTGTTCTGTACCAAAGCGTCGATAGGATGAAATTTCTGGCTTATCTCCTGTAATGCTTTGCTCTTACTATATGGTTGATCCCAGATTTAGGTTCTGGTGGAATACGTTTTTTACCGATAGATCTCTTGTTGCAGATCAGAATACCTCCGATTACGAGCGCACCGCCGATGAACATTGGGAATGTTAATCTCTCATCTAATAGTACTGCGCCAAGCAATACAGCGGTCAAAGGGTTAAGCGCGATGAATACGCCAGAGCGAGTGGAGCCAATTTTTTGGATTCCGTCGTAATACCAGATGTAGGCTACTGCTGAACCAACTGCGCCGAGATAAAGTAAGCTGTAGAGATCAGTTATGGGCAATGTATCTATTGCAGATAAACTCATTTGCCCGGTGGAAATGGCCGTTGCTGTCAGCATGATAGCGCCTGCCAGAATGGAGTATGTAACGGTGTGTAGCGGGCCGATTTGGTTCACAATGTTCTTGCAGAAAACGCTATAAGCAACCCAGCTTAAAATGCAGCCAAAGATCAGCGCATCACCCAACCAGTTACCCTCTTCTCCCACTGTCAGTTGCGGTGTTTTGCTAAAAATCACGATCATTGCACCAAGTAGACAAAAAATAATTCCCAGTATTTTCAATGGCGATTGTCTTTCCTTATAAAAGAGATATGAAAAAATCGCCATTACTGCTGGATTCAGTGCCACGATAAGTGAAGCTCTGGATGCGGTTGTGTGATGCAGACCATAAAAGAAGAACAGGTTGTAGGTGTATATTCCGCAGAGGCCAAGTCCAGTGATTTTCAATAACTGAGATAGGCTAATCTTGACGAACATCTTTCCTGATAAAATGAGGAAGATAATTAACGTCATGCCCGCAAGAATGAATCTGAGGCTTGCTGATAGCAAGGGCGGTGTCTCGACAGAAATGTATCGACCTGCAACAAATGTTCCTCCCCAGATGATAGCCACAAGAGACAGCTTGATATAGGTTGAGTAGTTGTTGACCGACTGCGTTGATGCGTGGTTGCTTTTCATATTTGTCAATATCGCAATTTATAGGGTGGAAGATGCTTTCAAGGCGGCGTATTCCATAGTCTGTTCCAATATTTCACGTTGAGCACGGCTACCTCCCAATAATGGCCATTTCTCATAGCTGAGACGGAGTTTGCTTAAGCACTCTTCGTAGTGTCTAGATGTGAATAGTAAGATTGCTTTAAGGACGTCTATCCCTGTGGAATGTGTGTCTGGTTCGATGCCAAATCCATCGCTTTCCGCAATCAGCTTTTCAATAAGAAAAGACTGATTTGTTGCAGAAAAAGCAAGTGCTGCATGTATCTTGTGGAAGTAAGAGGTGGATGAGCTGATGCTGCCTGTCCAAAGGACGGCAAGACGCTCCCATATTGGTTGGAACTTAGCGTCGGCAGATTTGAGCCTAAGCTGCCACAAGAATTCTACGGCGTCCAAATCTTGTTTAGCAAATGGATTGTCTTTTAGCGCATATAATTCATCAAAAGCTTGCAATGCCAGCGTGATTTCATCTGATCGTTCATACGCAATGGCGAGATGCCAGTATACATGCATTCCCATTCCGGCGTTGGTTATCCAATGTTCTTTGCAATTGGTCAGGAAGTGGCAAAGTTCTTTCCATCGACCTAGCTCATGCAAGGCATGTGCGACAGCATGAATGCCATAGATATTGTCCGGCATTAATTTAACAGACTTAAAACCAACCGCTAAGGCATCATCAAAACATTGAGCTTCACAAAGGACGAATGATTTTATGGAAAGATAATATGGATAGAGGTAGTGAGTGCTAGGAATGTGTTCGTCACAATAAAGTAGAAGAGACCTTAGGTTGGTTGTTTTGCCAGTGCAGAAATCAAGCATGTGAATGAAGAAGAGCGCGACAATATCCGATGGGTATGCTCGAATATGTTGGGTCAGAAGCGATCTCGCGTTTTCGTAATCAAATTTTACCCATGCGCTGAATGCCTTATGGATAAGACAAAGCTCAGGGAGAGAGAGGTCGTGCTCGTTCATTTGAGTTAATGTGATTTTGAATTTATAAAGCTCTTTCATCTCGCAAGAGGTGATGGCATCAAATCCCATCAGGAGTTTTTTGTAGGTTCGCTGAGTGTCATTCATGGGAATAAATTCGTCTGAAAATCCACGGAGGGATAAGAACATGCTGTTTATCTCCGGCCATATGGAAGATGAGCCATCTGAAGGCCATTGGTAACTCATAAAATCCCCTTTTTTAATTAATTATGGTTTGGAAACTCGGTTGAGCGCTCGGCGAGCATGCTTCGCCTATTGTTTTATATCCGCATTGCATATACTTATTCAGATGTATGATCATGCGGAAATGAGTGATTACTCAAGGGGGAGATAATGACTTTAACCCAGCTCGAAATTTTTGCTGTTGTTGCTGAACGGAAGGGCTTTACCTTAGCTGCGGCCCAGCTCAAGATCTCTCAGTCTGGGGTTTCCCATGCCATCAGACTCCTTGAACAGGAGCTTGGCGTAGAGCTATTGCATCGGCATCAAGGAGCTGTCGAACTGACAGATATAGGAGAAAGTCTGCTACAAAAAGCCCAGGCCATTCTTGGTCTGGCTGAGACTATGCGGCAAGAGGCCGCGGATGCTCGGGGAATGAAACGAGGTACGTTGCGAATTGGATCGTTTGGACCGACTTCATCCTTGTGGCTGTTGCCAACGGTACTGGCCGATTATCGCAGACTTTACCCCGGCATTGAGGTCCATATTGATGAGGGGCCAGATAGACAGGTAGTGCAATGGCTTATGGATAGGCGCGTGGATGTGGGATTTGTGACCTTGCCGGAAGATCAATTCGACACTTATCCGATTCTTGAAGACCAGATGGTGGCTTTGTTGCCGGTAGATCATCCTTTGGTATTGCAGGATACGGTGACGTTGAAAGATCTGTGTGTTGGACCATTCGCATTGACAGAAGCCGGATCGGCTGAATTGGTTTCCAGGCTTTTTTTATCGGCAAGATTGCAACCTAATATTCGCTATCGGACGTCTCAATTGTTAAGTACTTTGGCTACGGTTGAACGTGGGGATGCGGTGACGATTGTTGCCGAGTCATCTCTGCCGCCGGCTCGTGATGTTCACTATGTCAAGAAAGCGCTGAATCCAAAGGTGAAACGACATGTCGGGTTGGCTGTGCTTGATGAACGTCAATCGTCACCAGCCACTAAAGCATTTATCGCATTGGCGACTAAAAAATTTCGCATGGTGAGTTCGGCTGTCTCCCTGGCTTCCAGGGAACTCGTTAGTGAATGATCTCAGCTTTATAGCATGCTACGTCCTTCCATTAGCACATATTGTGCTTAAAACGTGAAAGAATTGTCTAAAGTAACTTTCCTATCAATGACCTGAGGCCATGAGGCTTCAGGTCGGATTGCTTAATACTGATAATCAACTTTGATCATATTGTAATGGGACGGGTAAACGGGGTAAGTACCTCCGTTGAGAATCCCGCTAATTCTAAAGGAACCTTTGGCATCATGGCCGCTAAAGGCATTTGTGGTGCTATTTAGGGCACCGGAGACATCCAGGCATTGCGATGGGCTGGATGAATATCGTGGGGTATAACAAACGCTGAAAGTCTGAGTTGTCGCACCATTGCTATATAAACCGATATTCCAAGATACTGTCGTAATAGTTGCCCTTGTCGGTACCGAAGAGGGCGTGGTAAAGAAATTTGAGTTGGTGTAACCGGCAGCATAAACATTTGGGGCACGGCTCGTTTGTGACCACATGCTGGTAGCGGCAAAGGAGAGCTGAGCCGTGGTTAACGCTAGAAAACCTACTGCAATTTTGGTAAATCTTTTCATTCTTTAATCCTCATTGCTAGTGAGTTATCTTACTGTTATCTGCATGCAATAGCTGTGCGATATCCAATATGGCTGGCGCACATGAAAATTGCTTGCTTATTGATTTGATTCCTATGGTTGTTCAAATCTTCCTTGATCGAATAAAAAGAATCTCACTGCAATAACAGTGGATCAAGTGAAGGCTTTGGCTGAATGTCTGAATCTGTGCGCTGGCTTGATCGATGTTGTGTGATGTTTATGCCTAAAGGGGTATTGTTTGGTTGTAGATTCTTTGTCTTTTTCGACATCGGTAGCCAGCTTTATATTCCGATTGTGCTCAGTTCAGCGGGTGGTATTTATAGGGGTGAAGAAAGTATTATCCTTATAATTGCAAAATATTTTTTCAACTTCTGCTTGCCAAACTTTTTGAGGTAGTACATAATGCACTCCTTTCGTCAATGAGGTATGGGTAAAATCTCTTTTGAATCAATGAATTAGCTGATATTCGAAGGATTTACTTCCCGCTCTAAGTTTCTTCCTCAATGGTTGTACTCACTTACTTTGATTTGATTTTTAGGTTATATCCTCGCAGTACAGATTTCTATTTTTTATCCACAGCCCGGAAGTTGGTTTCCCGGTAAATAAGTTCGATGCTTTAAAATTATCACACAGACTTATCCACAGGCTGTTGCATTTGAATTTTTCTGACTTTGAATGTTACAAAATGAGTATTTATTTTGTAACTTATTGATAATTTTTCGGAATGATCCTTTGTTAAGAAATATCACATTGATCACTTGCGCTTTTTTTGAGCATTGATCAACAAGGGGTTTTTATTTTATTCACAGGAAAATTATCTGAATCTTTTTATACGTCATAAAGATGGCTAATAATTAAGCATCTCTGGGCAAGCCCTTGGTTATCGCTGTGACGGCTCCCCGCCGTAAAAAACGGCAAGGCTTCCCACTTCTCAGGCCGCACCCGTCTTTATGACGGATTTACGCTGGCCTCCGTGGGCAGAAACGACGAGTCCCGCTGCCTGTAATGCTGTTGTGCCCTTGCGCTGGATGTTGATCGCCGCATTGATATCGCGGTCATGTTCGACATGACAAACTGGGCATTGCCAGATCCGCTTATTTAGCGGCAGTTCTGGCATTTTGTGACCGCAGCAATGACAGGTTTTCGAGCTGGCGAACCACTGATCCAGTTTGACCCCCGCCGCTGCGGCTTTGTATTCCAGTTTCATGAGGAAGCCATGCCAGCCCGCATCCCTGATAGCGCGGGCAAGGTGGCGATTCTTCATCATGTTGGCCGATTTCAGCGTCTCAACAATGACCGCCTGGTTTTCGTCAACCCTTGTTCGAGAGAGTTTGTGTTGAAAATCGGCGCGAGCATTGGCTACCCGCTCATGGACTGCCGCCAGACGTAATCGGGCCTTGCCGCGGTTAGCACTGCCCTTTTGTTTGTGGGACAGCGATTTCTGTTTGCGACGCAGGTTACGGGTGGCGTTGATAAGGTGACGCGGGTTATTGACCTTCTCCTCGGTCGACTCGATAAGATAGTGGGACAAACCCATATCACATCCTGTCACGCGGGTGATAACGCCCGGCTTTTCCGGTGCATCTTTGCCATCGTCGCACAGGATAGGTTTTTGCTAATAACTCTCAAAGTCCCTGGAAAAAGTTCATCCGGGCGAGCACGCATCATGCCATGGCGTTTCATCCATGCCATCTCCCCGTGATACTGTTTATCCAGTCATTCCTGAAGTTTTGGCTCTTCCACGGATAAATCGGTATCGCAAATGCCAACTTGTTGGAAACCAAGAGAAAGACCCCATTGTTTGATGTTGACGGCTAAAAGATTAAGATCGAGAGGCGTTGTCATGGTGGAAATCGGCTTATACTGCAAGGTGTTGCAGTGTAGCATAATTTGTTTCAGCCCAAAAATAGTGGGTTTGATAATGAAACTGAGCAGAAGATGTTAAATGTTGATAATAGAAGTGTGTTAGGGTTATCGTTTTAGCTGATGAATTAATAAAACAACAGATATTATTCGATGAAAGAACTTATTTTATCACTTAAAGATGAAGATGCGACAGTTTCTCTTGGAAGCGCGGTTGCTGCTGCCTGTAATAGTGGTAGTGTAATTTATTTATATGGTGATTTGGGTGCCGGTAAGACTACGTTTAGCCGTGGTTTTTTGCAGTCCCTGGGTCATAAAGGGCATGTAAAAAGCCCAACTTATACTTTGGTTGAGCCTTATGCTTTAACACCGAGGTCGGTTTACCATTTCGATCTTTACCGATTGGCAGATCCGGAAGAGCTGGAATTTATGGGAATACGTGATTATTTCCATCAAGATGCCATTTGTCTGGTGGAATGGCCTCAGCAAGGAGAAGGCGTATTACCGGATGCAGATATTGAATTACATTTGAGTTACCAGTCCGAAGGGAGACAGGCACATTTTATTGCTTTGTCTAAATATGGTGAGAGCTTGTTAGATAATTTGAAATATTTATAAGGGATCACCCGACCATGATGTGTCCTTTAGTCGCAAAAATGATAAAGAAATGGCAGATCAGTTTTATGATAATGTGCTGGTTGTTTATTATGATGAGCAGTTTAGTGGTAACAACCGCCACCGCGGCGACTTTATCCAATATTCACGTCAGTAACAGCATAAATGAATCTAAAGTGACGATGGTTTTTTCCGGTGGTCGCCCTAATTACAGTTTTTTTCCATTGCATTCGCCAGAGCGTTTAGTGGTAGATATCCATCAAACAGAAAAAATTGTTGGTTTACCTATGAATCTACCGGGGCAGGATTTAGTGAGGAAAATCCGTTCCAGCCAGGCACCTGATCGACAAAAAAAACGCATTGTATTTGAACTAAATAATAAAGTTAAAGTCAACTCTATAGTGCAGCAATCGGATAGTGAATATCGGGTGATTTTTACCCTGCGGGCCTCTGGGGTATCTACTGGCAAGTCTATTTTTAGAGAGAGTTCACAAGCTGCTACAGGTAAGCTATCACTTACTAACAGCAAATTGCAGACGACAAAACAGGCTGCTTTGCAAGCAACTTCTAAGGGCGGTCAGCGGGTAGTTGTCGCTATTGATGCAGGACATGGTGGTCAAGACCCCGGTGCGATTGGGCAACGTGGATTGAAAGAGAAAAATGTGACTATCAGTGTAGCGCGCAAACTTGAAGCATTGTTACGCAATGATCCTATGTTCAAACCCGTTTTGACCCGTAATGGAGACTATTTTATTTCTGTTGCTGGTCGTTCTGAGGTTGCACGTAAACATAGCGCAAATATGCTGATTTCTATTCATGCGGATGCCGCTCCTAATCGCAGTGCGCGTGGTGCTTCTGTCTGGGTGCTGTCAAACAAGCGTGCAAACAGTGAATTGGGTAATTGGCTTGAACAGCATGAGAAACAGTCTGAGTTACTGGGTGGTGCAGGTAATGCCTTGGCAAATGGTGCTGATCCTTATCTAAGCCAGGCGGTGCTGGATTTGCAATTCGGCCACTCCCAGCGGGTGGGCTATAATGTTGCAGTACAGGTTTTGAGTGAATTGCGCAAGGTCGGTTTATTACATAAACGTTCGCCAGAACATGCTAGCTTAGGTGTGTTACGTTCACCAGATATTCCTTCAATTTTGGTGGAAACAGGATTTATCAGTAACTCGGCTGAAGAAACATTACTGGGTTCCAATGATTTTCAGGATAAGCTAGCAAGTGCTATCCATCGGGGGTTGCGCAACTATTTTCTAGCAAATCCATTACAGGCTGTACCTGAAACAGCCAAGAAGTAAAGGTTAAATATGGCGATCAAGATCTTACCTCCTCAATTAGCAAACCAAATTGCGGCTGGCGAAGTCGTAGAACGCCCTGCATCAGTAGTAAAAGAGTTGGTGGAGAATAGCCTTGATGCTGGCGCTAGCCGTATTGATATTGAAATTGAGCGCGGTGGAGTAAAACTTATTCGTGTCCGTGATAATGGCTGTGGCATCAACCATCAGGATCTTGCGCTAGCGTTGGCTCGTCATGCTACCAGTAAGATTGCTACCCTTGATGATTTGGAAGCCATTATCAGTATGGGATTCCGTGGAGAGGCGCTGGCTAGTATCAGCTCAGTTTCGCGTCTGACATTAACTTCCCGTACTGAAGAACAGCATGAAGCCTGGCAAGCTTACGCGGAAGGGCGGGATATGGCAGTGACCGTAAAGCCGGCAGCACATCCAGTAGGCAGTACTGTTGAAGTATTGGATCTCTTTTATAACACCCCCGCGCGGCGCAAGTTTCTGCGAACAGAAAAAACGGAATTTGGTCATATTGATGAAGTCGTTAGACGCATTGCGTTGGCGCGTTTGGATGTATTAATCAATTTGCATCATAACGGTAAATTGGTGCGCCAATACCGGCCGGCAAAAGATGAATCGCAGTATGAGCGGCGGTTGGCCTCCATTTGTGGTACCGCTTTTATGCAACGGGCACTTTCTCTTTCCTGGCAGCACGACGATTTATCGATTAAAGGATGGGTTGTTGACCCGATGAATACTGAGGCGAGTGGCGATATTCAATATTGTTATGTAAACGGGCGTATGATGCGTGATCGCTTAATTAATCATGCTATCCGTCAGGCTTATCAAGATTTGCTTCGAGGAGAACAACAGCCTGCTTATGTTTTATATTTGGAGGTTGATCCACATCAAGTGGATGTGAATGTGCATCCTGCGAAGCATGAAGTTCGCTTCCATCAAGCCCGTTTGGTACATGATTTTATCTATCAGGGTGTAACAGCCGTATTGAAACAGCGCGGAAGCGGTGCCGAACTGGATATGGCTTGCTGTGAACCTGCGCCAGCCTGGGAGCCGGAAAACCGGCCATCAGCAGGGGGAAATCATTTTTCTCGGCAAAACAATGCGACATCTGTGGCAACATCATCACCAAAAGAGGTTTTGTCAAGTAAAGGGAATATGGGGGGCTCTCGCGGTGGTGAAAATCGCCAATATCATGGAGATCATTATCAGAAACGTCAGGGTGAGGTATATCAGAAACTGATGCAGTCTGAACCTGAAGAAAAAAGAGAGCTGTTTCCAGCAAGAACCGCTCCGGTTATGGCAGAAAAGGTCACTTCTGCTCTTGTTCAGGTTAAAAATAGCAATCATAGTTTTGGTAAGGTATTGAGCATATATTCACCATGTTATGCTCTAATTGAATCTCCATTGGGAATTGGGTTGTTATCTTTGCCGGTAGCTGAGCGCTGGTTAAGACAAGCACAGTTAACACCAACAGAGCAAGGGCTGAAATCACAGCCATTGTTGATACCGCTGAAACTATCTCTTAGTAAAGAGGAAGCTGATGCTTTAAATCGTTATAGTGACTTATTGGGCTCTTTTGGTATTGAAGCATCTGTATCTCATGGAAAAGCGATACTATGTGCGGTATCGTTACCATTACGTCAACAAAATCTGCCTAAATTAATTCCTGAGTTGCTAGGTTATTTAGCACAACAGCCATCAGCATCGGCAGAACAGGTTGTAACCTGGCTTGCTCGTCATATCGGCAGTGAGTATGGAACGTGGAACGTTGCTCAGGCGGTGCAATTATTAGCTGATGTTGAGCGTCTTTGCCCACAACTGGTAAAATCTCCACCAGATGGGTTATTACAATTAATTGATTTACAAGCAGTGGTGGTATCTCTTACTCATGAGTGATCAGAAAACTCAACATCTACCAACGGCAATTTTTGTTATGGGTCCGACGGCCTCAGGCAAAACAGCTTTATCTGTTGCTTTACGCCAGCATCTTCCTGTGGAGCTGATCAGCGTTGATTCTGCGCTAATTTATCGTGGAATGGATATTGGTACCGCCAAACCAACAACCGAAGAGCAAGCGTTGGCGCCTCATCGTTTAATCAATATTCTGGACCCCTCTCAACCTTATTCTGCTGCTGATTTTTGTCACGATGCATTGAAGGAGATGGCAGAAATTACTGCTTCTGGTCGTATTCCTCTGCTGGTGGGAGGAACGATGCTCTATTTCAAGGCGTTACTTGAAGGTTTGTCGCCTTTACCTTCTGCTAATCCGGTTATTCGGGCACAAATAGAACAACAGGCGGCAAAGCAAGGATGGGATGCATTGCATCAGCAACTACAGAAGATTGATCCTGTGGCGGCGTTAAGAATTCATCCTAATGATCCACAGAGACTTTCTCGGGCACTGGAAGTTTTTCTTATTTCAGGTAAAACTCTCACTGAACTGACTAAATTGTCAGGAGAATCGCTGCCTTATCGTGTTCATCAATTTGCTATTGCACCGGCAAAACGTGAACTCCTTCATCAACGCATTGAAGCGCGTTTTCATCAAATGCTTGAATCAGGGTTTGAAGAGGAAGTTAAAGCACTTTATGCTCGTCGTGATTTGCATGTGGATTTACCTTCTATTCGTTGTGTCGGTTATCGTCAGATGTGGTCTTATCTTTCCGGCGAAATTGACTACGATGAAATGATTTATCGCGGTATTTGTGCGACGCGCCAGTTGGCAAAGCGTCAGGTAACTTGGCTCAGAGGTTGGAAGTCGGTTCATTGGTTGGATAGTTCTCAACCAGAGCAAGCTTTAAGCACAGTTATGCAGGTTGTTAGTGCATAGGTTTATTGATTGTGTACAATTGATGAGTACCAAAGCGCAATTTTTGAGTAGTTCATTTTTTCGAACCTTTAGGTTCTTAGTTAAAAACAACAAAATAAGGAAAATATAGAATGGCTAAGGGGCAATCTTTGCAAGATCCGTTCCTGAACGCATTGCGGCGTGAAAGGGTCCCGGTTTCTATTTATTTGGTCAACGGCATCAAATTGCAGGGTCAGATTGAATCTTTTGACCAGTTTGTCATTTTACTGAAAAATACGGTTAGCCAGATGGTTTATAAACATGCCATCTCTACTGTTGTACCTTCCCGCCCAGTTTCTCATCACAGTAGCAATACGAGTGTAGGGGCGAGCGTAGGTAATTATCATTCTGGTGGTGTTTCTGCTCCGGCAGCGCAACAGGAAAGTGATGGCACTGAATAAGTTTGAGAGCAGTAATAGAATGAAGAAAAACATAGGGAGGGGGTTTTACCTATGTTTTTTCCTGTAGTTTTTTACTCAGCCTGAGAGGTCGCACCTTTGTTTGAACGTTATGAAGGCGGCGAACAAGCCGTTGTGGTGCATGTTTTTTTCTCGCAGGATAAAGACACAGATAATCTCAGTGAGTTTGAATCACTGGTAACTTCTGCTGGTGTAGTTCCTGTGCAAATTGTCACGGGGAGCAGGAAAGCCCCTCATCCGAAATATTTTGTTGGAGAAGGTAAGGCGGAAGAGATTGCTGAGGCGGTACAGGCTAGTGGTGCTGATGTTGTGTTGTTTAATCATGCACTCAGTCCTGCACAGGAACGCAATCTTGAGCGGCTCTGTCAGTGTCGAGTTATCGACCGCACCGGCGTGATTCTGGATATTTTTGCCCAACGGGCGCGGACTCACGAAGGGAAGTTACAGGTAGAGTTGGCGCAGCTACGTCATCTTTCTACCCGTCTTGTCCGGGGATGGACTCACCTTGAACGTCAGAAAGGTGGGATTGGTTTGAGAGGGCCGGGGGAAACGCAGCTTGAGACGGACCGGCGTTTATTGCGGGATAAAATCCGTCAGATCCTGAGTCGTCTGAGCCGGGTTGAGAAACAGCGTGAACAGGGGCGTCAAGCGCGAAATAAAGCGGATATACCGACGGTTTCACTGGTGGGATATACCAACGCCGGTAAATCGAGTTTGTTTAACCGTATGACGGCTGCTGAGGTTTATGCAGCTGATCAATTGTTTGCTACGCTGGATCCAACGTTGCGACGGATTGAAGTTAATGATGTTGGTACGGTGGTATTGGCTGATACGGTTGGCTTTATCCGTCATTTGCCTCATGATCTGGTGGCGGCATTTAAAGCAACATTGCAGGAAACCCGGCAAGCAACATTGTTGCTGCATATTGTTGATGCTGCGGATAGCCGCATCGACGAAAATATTGCCGCTGTCGACAGCGTACTGGAAGAAATTGAAGCGCATGAAATTCCGGTACTGTTGGTGATGAATAAGATTGATATGCTGGACAGCTTCATGCCACGTATTGATCGCAACGAAGATAACTTACCGGTTAGAGTTTGGCTGTCTGCGCAAACCGGTAAAGGTATCCCGTTATTGTTACAAGCGTTAACGGAGCGTCTTTCGGGTGAAATTGCACACTACGAATTGCGTTTGCCTCCGGAAGCAGGTCGTTTACGCAGCCGCTTCTATCAACTGCAAGCAATAGAGAAAGAGTGGATAGAAGAGGACGGTAAAGTTGGTATCGAAGTGAGAATGCCGATTGTTGACTGGCGCCGTCTATGCAAACAAGAACAGGATTTGTTTGATTATGTTGTCTGATGTGCCTGTCAGGTGAATATCAGAAAACTTATGTGATTGAGAGTCGGCTTGTTTATAAGAGGCTCTTGGCCTGAAAAACCAATCATAAAAGAATGGAGCTAAAACATGGCGTGGAATCAGCCCGGGAACAACGGACAAGACCGCGACCCGTGGGGAAGCAGCAATAAAAGCGGCAATTCCGGCGGGAACAAAAGTAGTCGAAACCGTGGGGCATCTGATCTCGACGATCTGTTCCGTAAGCTGAGCAGTAAACTCGGGGGTTTTGGTGGGAACAAGGGCGGTAATGGTTCTGACCAAGGGGCAAAATTTGGCGGGCGTATTGTTAGCCTTGTCGCTGCTGTTGTCGTCGTGATCTGGGCCGCTAGCGGTTTTTATACGATTAAAGAGACAGAACGTGGTGTTGTTACCCGTTTGGGTAAACTTAGCCATATTGTGCAGCCAGGTCTGAACTGGAAACCCACATTCATTGATGAAGTTGTTCCAGTTAACGTGGAATCTGTTCGTGAATTGGCAACCTCTGGCGTGATGCTGACATCGGATGAAAGCGTTGTTCGCGTGGAGATGAACGTGCAATATCGTGTGACTGATCCTGCTGCTTATCTTTATAGCGTGACAAGTCCTGATAACAGCCTGCGTCAGGCGACAGATAGCGCGGTACGTGGTGTTGTTGGTAAATATACGATGGATAAAATCTTAACGGCAAATCGTATGATTGTCCGTGATGATACTCAGCGTGAGTTGGAAAGGACGATTCTTCCGTACCGCATGGGAATAACTTTGTTGGATGTTAACTTCCAGGCTGCTCGTCCGCCAGAAGAAGTCAAGGCTGCTTTTGACGATGTTATTGCTGCACGTGAGAATGAACAGCAGTCTATTCGTGAAGCGGAGGCTTATTCGAACGAAGTCTTGCCACGTGCGAAAGGTGATGCGCAACGTATCATTGAAGAGGCGAAAGCTTATAAGGCTCGTGTAGTCTTGGAAGCACAGGGGGAAGTGGCGGGCTTTGCCAAAATGCTGCCTAGGTATAAAGAGGCGCCTGAGATTACCCGTGAACGTCTGTACATTGAAACGATGGAGAAAGTATTGAGCCGTACTCGCAAAATTATTGTTAATGATCACAATAACAATTTGTTGGTATTGCCATTAGAACAAATGTTACGTGGTGATGTTTCTGGTGTTAAAAAAGAGGGAACAGTGCAATCAGATAATACGGTAGCTTCCGACCTGCGGGGTACCCGTCCAACGGTGCCTTCAAATTCAGGCCGGGGAGCGAATTATAACCGAACAGATAATCTGCGTAATGACATTATCAGGGTAGGGAGATAATAATCATGCGTAAATCATTAGTCGTTGTTATTGTCGCGGTATTAGTTGCACTCTATGCCTCTCTATTTATCGTGCAGGAAGGACAGCGTGGTATTGTACTGCGTTTTGGTAAGGTTCTGCGCGATGCAGGAAATAAACCGATTGTTTATGAGCCGGGGTTACATTTCAAAATACCTTTTGTTGAAACGGTGAAAACCCTGGATGCTCGTATCCAGACTATGGATATTCAAGCCGACCGTTTCTTGACCAGTGAAAATAAGGACCTGATAGTTGATTCTTACCTGAAATGGCGGATTAATGATTTCAGCCGTTATTATCTGGCGACCGGCAATGGTGATATTTCTCAAGCAGAAGTATTGTTAAAGCGTAAATTCAGTGACCGCCTGCGTTCTGAGATTGGCCGTAAGGATGTTCGTGGTATCGTAACGGATTCCCGTGGTCAATTGACCACCGATGTTCGTGATGCGCTGAACAAAGGTACAACGGATAAAGAAACAGCGAGTACAACTGAAGCGGATGATGCTATTGCATCAGCGGCGGCGCGTGTAGAGCGAGAAACGGCAGATAAACAGCTTGCTATCAATCCGAACAGTATGGCGGCATTGGGTATTGAAGTTGTTGATGTGCGTATCAAACAAATCAATTTACCACTGGAAGTTTCAGAAGCGATTTACCAGCGTATGCGCGCTGAGCGTGAAGCGGTAGCTCGTCGTCATCGTTCACAAGGTTTGGAAGAAGCAGAAAAGCTGCGTGCAGCAGCAGATAAGCAAGTTATTGAAATCCGTGCAAAAGCGGAGCGTGAAGCGCTTACATTGCGTGGTGCTGGTGATGCGGAAACCGCTAAACTGTTTGCTGATGCATTCAGTCAAGCGCCAGATTTCTATACCTTTATCCGTAGCTTACGTGCTTACGAGAAAAGCTTTAGTGAAGACGGGAAAGATGTTCTGGTATTAAGCCCAGAAGCTGATTTCTTCCGCTATATGAAAGCACCTGAAAAGCGTGCAGTTCAGCACTAATGAGTTTTGAATCACTCAGTAAGGCCCGCATCAGGCGGGCCTTGTCATGTCTGGCGGCTAACAAAAATAACGGATGTGATAAAAATTACTGAAAGGTGTGGGATGAGATGTTAGAATCCATTTTTAAGCAACCGAGTGAATTTTGAAATGGGTAAGAACGTTGTCGTATTGGGCACCCAATGGGGTGACGAGGGCAAGGGCAAGATCGTCGACTTGCTGACTGAACGAGCTAAGTATGTTGTTCGTTATCAAGGGGGCCATAATGCTGGTCATACACTGGTTATCAACGGTGAAAAAACCGTTCTCCACTTAATCCCATCAGGGATCCTGCGTGAAAATGTTATCAGTATTATTGCAAATGGCGTCGTATTAGCGCCTGATGCGCTGATGAAAGAGATGAACGCATTAGAATCCCGTGGTATTCCTGTTCGCGAGCGCCTGCTCATTTCAGAAGCCTGTCCACTTATTCTTCCATACCATGTTGCATTAGATAATGCCCGCGAGAAAGCGCGTGGTGCAAAAGCAATTGGTACAACCGGTCGTGGTATTGGCCCTGCGTATGAAGATAAAGTTGCTCGTCGTGGTCTGCGTGTTGGTGATTTGTTTGATAAGGAAGCATTCGCAGTTAAGCTGAAAGAAATTATCGAATATCACAATTTCCAACTGGTTAACTACTACAAAGAACCGGCGGTTGATTACCAGAAAACCCTAGATGAAATCATGGCTGTTGCCGATATTTTGACGGATATGGTCGTCGACGTTTCTGATTTGTTGTATAAAGCAACTCAGAAAGGTGAATTGGTTATGTTCGAAGGTGCACAGGGCACATTGTTGGATATTGACCACGGTACTTACCCATATGTGACCTCTTCCAACACTACCGCGGGTGGTGTTGCAACAGGTTCCGGTTTAGGTCCGTGCTATGTTGATTATGTTTTGGGGATCATCAAAGCATACTCTACTCGTGTCGGTGCTGGTCCATTCCCAACTGAACTGTTTGATGAAACTGGCAGTTACTTGCGCGAAAAAGGCCAAGAGTTTGGCGCGACTACGGGGCGTAGCCGCCGTACTGGTTGGTTGGATATCATTGCCATCCGTCGTGCAGTACAGATCAACTCACTGTCAGGTTTCTGTATGACCAAACTGGACGTGCTGGATGGCTTGAAAGAAGTAAAAATCTGCACTGGTTACCGTATGCCTGATGGCAGTGTAATTGAAACTACACCTCTGGCAGCGGATGACTGGGAAGGTATTGAGCCTATTTATGAGACCATGCCTGGTTGGAATGAAAGCACTTTCGGTGTGAAAGAGCATAGAAGATTGCCTCAGGCGGCATTGAACTATATCAAACGTGTAGAAGAGCTGACCGGCGTTCCGGTTGATATTATTTCTACAGGCCCGGATCGTTCAGAAACTATCATTCTGCGTGATCCGTTTGATGCCTGATGGTACCTATAATCAGGTGAAGCCGGGCTTTTCAGCCCGGTTTTTTGCTATTTATTGTGGCCTTTTTTGTTTAACGATGAGGAGATCAACATGATTTTGGTAGATTCATGGTATATAAGTTGAACAAATACTTATTTTTTCAGTTTGTTCTCGGATATATTAGTTTATATCTTATTATCCAGAGGTTGATGTGCAGTTAACGAGTTTTACAGATTATGGCTTGCGCGCGCTAATTTATATGGCTTCTTTACCGCAAAGCCGGATGACCAGTATTTCTGAAGTTGCTGATATTTATGGTGTTTCTCGTAACCACATGGTAAAAATCATTAACCAATTGAGTCATTTAGGATTAGTAGATGCTGTTCGTGGTAAAAACGGCGGTATCCGTTTAGGTAAACCAGCGAAGGATATCAGAATTGGCGATGTCGTTCGCGCTCTTGAGCCATTATCATTGGTTAACTGTAGTCAGGAATCTTGCCATATCACTTCTGCGTGTCGTCTGAAGGTCGTATTAAATCAGGCAATAGAAAAGTTTTTAGAAGAACTGGATAAGCATACTTTAGCTGATATGATTGAAGATAATATCCCCCTTTACAAGCTGCTTCTGACCGAATGAAGAAATGGCGCAAACAGCCTGCTGATGACAACGGAGGAACAGCTATGTCACAAGATCCTTTTTTGGGGCGCGAAGCAGAAAAATACGAATCACCTATTCCAAGCCGTGAGTACATCTTAGACATTATTGCTAAACATACTGTACCGGTAAGTCGCCAGGAACTGGCACAAGAGCTGAATCTGATTAACGATGAGGATATTGAAGCGTTACGTCGTCGTTTACGGGCTATGGAACGTGATGGTCAATTAGTTTTCACTCGTCGCCAATGTTATGCCTTGCCGGAAAGATTGGATTTACTGAAAGGTACTGTAATTGGGCATAGAGATGGTTATGGTTTCCTACGAGTAGAAGGTCACAAAGACGATTTTTATCTCTCTGCCGAGCAGTTAAAAATGGCTATTCATGGTGATGTTGTGCTGGCACAACCATTGTCCCTGAATCGCAAAGGGCGTAATGAAGCGCGTATCGTTCGTGTATTGGTGCCTAAGACCAGTCAGATTGTTGGCCGTTATTTTCTTGATTCTGGTATGGGATTTGTTGTGCCGGATGATAGCCGTTTAAGCTTTGATATCTTGATCCCGAAAGATGAAAGCGGTGGTGCTCGCATGGGGAATGTGGTGGTAGTCGAGTTAATTACACGCCCGGCGCGCCGCACAAAAGCTATCGGTAAGATTGTTCAAGTGTTGGGTGAAAAGATGGGAACGAACATGGCAGTGGAAATTGCCCTACGTACTCATGAAATTCCCCACAGTTGGCCGCCACAGGTGGAAAACCAGGTTGCTTCCTTGGATGAGCAGGTACCAGAATCGGCGAAAAAAGGCCGTGTTGATCTGCGTACTCTGCCGTTGGTGACAATCGATGGTGAAGATGCCCGTGATTTTGATGATGCCGTTTATTGTGAAAGAAAGCAAAGCGGTGGTTGGCGTTTATGGGTTGCCATTGCTGATGTCAGTTACTATGTGCGCCCACAAACGGCGTTAGATACCGAAGCACGTAGCCGGAGTAACTCGGTTTACTTCCCATCTCAGGTTGTCCCCATGTTGCCGGAGGTGCTTTCTAATGGCCTCTGTTCTCTGAACCCGCAGGTTGATCGCCTTTGTATGGTGTGTGAGATGACGATTTCAGCACAGGGGAGATTATCATCCTATAAATTTTACGAAGCCGTCATGAATTCTCACGCCCGTCTGACATATACCAAAGTATGGCGTATGTTGCAGGGTGATGAAGAGCTGTGTGAGCACTACAAGCCACTGGTTCAGCATATTGAGCATTTACATGAATTGTACCAGGCATTAGAAAATGCCCGTGAGCAACGTGGTGCAATCTCGTTTGAGTCAGAAGAGGCGAAGTTTATCTTTAATGCTGAACGTCGTATCGAGCGAATTGAACCGATTGTTCGCAATGATGCTCATAAGTTGATTGAAGAGTGCATGATTCTGGCGAATATTGCTGCGGCGCGCTTCGTGGAAAAAAATGGGGAGCCGGTGCTTTACCGTATTCATGATCGGCCAAAAGAAGAGAGCATTGTTAACCTGCGTTCGGTTTTTGGCGAATTGGGATTGACGCTGCCCGGTGGCATGCAACCAACACCAAAGGATTATGCGCAACTGATGCATCAAGTGGCTGAACGCCCGGATCATGAGCTACTGCAAACCCTATTACTGCGTTCAATGAAACAGGCAATTTATGATCCGGAAAACCGGGGTCACTTCGGTCTGTCATTAAATTCTTATGCGCATTTTACCTCCCCTATCCGCCGTTACCCGGATCTGGTGTTGCATCGGGCGATTAAATATCTGTTAGCGAAACAGGAAAGCATTGTTGAGCAATGTGGAACACCGACTGGGGGATGGCACAGTGATATGGAACAGATGTTGCAACTGGGCCAACACTGCTCCATGACAGAGCGCCGCGCAGATGAAGCGACGAGAGACGTCGCCGATTGGCTTAAGTGTGATTTTATGCAGGATCAGGTGGGCAATACTTTTACTGGGATCATCACGAGTGTGACAGGTTTTGGTTTCTTTGTTCGCTTGAATGAGCTGTTTATTGACGGCCTAGTGCATGTTTCCACATTGAGTAATGATTATTATCATTTCGATAATATCGGTCAGCGTTTAGTTGGTGAATACTCGGGTAAAACTTTCCGGTTAGGGGATGAAGTTGAAATTCGTGTGGAAGCGGTTCATATGGATGAACGTAATATTGACTTTAAGCTGCTTTCTACCACCCGCAAAGCCCGGAATGTAGGTAAAACAGCGCACGATAGAGAGAGAAAAGTAGAACTTGGCCGCGAAAGCAGTAAGAAAAATGGGCGTGGTTATCGCAAAGAAGCTCATTTTGAGCCTGATGGTGCTGTTTGTAAAGAGCGATCTGCGGATAAGCCTAAAGGGGATAAGAAAAAGGGTAAGACGTTTTCTACCAAAACTCAGAAAATTGTCGCTAAATTCAAAGCCAAACGGGCTAAGAAAAGCGCAGATAAATAATCAAAGGGCTATCCTGTTGCAGGATAGCCTGAATATTTTAATCTCCCCCTGAGTACGTAAAGCCTATCGAATGAGGCTCACAGTATTCGTCAGTGCTGTATATGTATAACAGTGAAAATAAGAAGATTATGAGTGAAATTATCTACGGTATTCATGCCGTTAAAGCTTTATTGGAGCGCGATCCTCAGCGTTTTATCGAAGTTTATACCCTGAAAGGGCGTGAAGATCGCCGCCTGACACCATTGATTCATGCGCTGGAAAGTATCGGGATGACTATCCAACTGGCAAATCGTCAGTGGCTGGATAATCAAACGGAAGGTGCGGTGCATCAGGGGATTATTGCCAAAGTGAAGCCAGGGCGTCAGTATCAAGAAAACGACCTACCAGATTTACTGGCACAAGCAGAAACCCCTTTCTTGTTGGTGCTTGATGGTGTGACAGATCCCCATAATCTGGGCGCTTGTTTGCGTAGTGCTGATGCAGCAGGTGTACATGCTGTTATTATTCCACGTGATCGTTCTGCTCAGCTTAATGCCACGGCGAAGAAAGTGGCATGTGGTGCTGCGGAAAGCGTACCACTTATTCGTGTCACCAACCTTGCTCGTACCTTGCGTTTATTGCAAGAGTACAATATCTGGGTGGTGGGGACAGCAGGAGAAGCTGACCATACGCTGTATCAGAGTAAACTAACCGTTCCTATGGCACTGGTGATGGGAGCGGAAGGGGAAGGTATGCGTCGTCTGACTCGTGAACACTGTGATGAATTGATTAGTATCCCAATGGTGGGTTCTGTCTCGTCGTTGAATGTGTCTGTTGCCACGGGAGTTTGCCTGTTTGAGGCGGTGCGTCAGCGCGGTTCGTTATAACTCATCTATTCCACATATGAACAAAAGTGTTTTTGCATTGTTCATTCCTTGAGTTTTTTATGTAGGGTAGGTATAGTTACGCGTCAATTTTTCAGCCGCACTTAAACAAGTTCCTTGCCTCCACGGGCCGCGGTTGACCCTGACAGGAGGCTGAATAATCCGTAAGGAGCAATTCTAATGCGTCATTACGAAATCGTTTTTATGGTCCATCCTGACCAAAGCGAACAGGTTCCGGGCATGATTGAGCGTTACAGTGCGACTATCACTAACGCGCAAGGTCAGATTCACCGTCTGGAAGACTGGGGCCGCCGTCAACTGGCTTACCCAATCAACAAACTGCACAAAGCTCACTATGTTCTGATGAACGTTGAAGCACCGCAGGAAGTGATTGATGAGCTGGAAACTAACTTCCGCTTCAACGATGCCGTTATCCGCAGCATGATTATGCGCGTTAAGCACGCGGTAACTGAAGCATCTCCAATGGTTAAAGCCAAAGATGAACGTCGCAGCCGTGACTACTCTCTGGAAGACGCCAATATGGATGCTGAAGAAGCTGGGGATTCTGAAGAGTAATAACTGTGACAACTAATCGTTTGGTGCTTTCTGGCACAGTGTGCAAGGCCCCCATTCGAAAAGTCAGTCCTGCCGGCATTCCTCATTGTCAGTTTGTGCTTGAGCACCGTTCACAGCAACAGGAAGCCGGTCTGAGCAGGCAAGCATGGTGCAGAATGCCCGTTATTGCCAGCGGACAATTGTTACAAGTTTTAACTCACAGTATAACGGTCGGCAGTCGATTAACCGTTTCAGGATTCATTAGTTGCCATCAAGGTCGCAATGGTCTTAACAAACTGGTTCTTCATGCCGAGCAGATTGAATTGATAGATTCTGGAGACTAGCCAAATGGCACGTTATTTCCGTCGTCGCAAGTTCTGCCGTTTCACCGCGGAAGGCGTTCAAGAGATTGATTATAAAGACATCGCTACGCTGAAAAACTACATCACCGAGAGCGGTAAAATTGTACCAAGCCGTATCACTGGCACCCGTGCAAAATACCAGCGTCAGCTCGCTCGTGCTATCAAGCGCGCGCGCTACCTGTCTTTGTTGCCTTACACTGATCGTCATCAGTAATCGGCACAGTCCATTAACGACTCTGAGAGGATAAGGTAATGCAAATTATTCTGCTTGATAAAGTAGCAAACCTGGGTAGCTTGGGTGATCAAGTTAACGTTAAACCGGGTTATGCCCGTAACTACTTAGTACCGCAGGGCAAAGCTGTTCCTGCAACTAAGAAAAACATCGAATTCTTCGAAGCTCGCCGTGCTGAACTGGAAGCTAACTTGGCTAACGTTCTGGCAATAGCAGAAGCTCGTGCTGAGAAAATCAATGCATTGGGTTCCGTTACTATCGCTTCTAAAGCAGGTGACGAAGGTAAACTGTTCGGTTCTGTCGGTACTCGTGATATCGCTGATGCAGTTACCGCCGCGGGCGTTGAAGTCTCTAAGAGCGAAGTGCGTCTGCCTAATGGTGTTCTGCGTACTATTGGTGAACACGAAGTTAACTTCCAGGTACACAGCGATGTATTCGCTAAATTGAACGTTAACGTTGTTGCTGAAGCTTAATCGCTGATTAACTGATGCTAATAAGTAAAAAACGCTGGCAATGCCGGCGTTTTTTATTGCCTCAACTTACCATTCTCTTGGTAAGTCTATACCCTATGGATTTCAAGGTGCTTTGCGACGGCAAGGGAGAGAATCCCCGGGAGCATAGATAACGATGTGACCGGGGTGGGTGAGTGCAGCCAACAAAGAGGCAACTTGAAAGATAACGGGTATATAAGGTTTTTGCCGATAATGCCCAGCAACTGAGCATTAATCTGATTTATTTTACATTTACTACCTTATTTGTCGTTTATAGAATTATGGTTTCTCTTATCTATTCTTCTGTAATGTTGTCTTTTAGCCGGTTTTTATTATTATTGATTTTGCGTTTTTATATTGGAAATATTATTCATTATTAGATTAATATCTATAAATAATTGAATTCGTATTTTTTATTATTAGATAATATCGGTATTGTTAATTCTATTGTGATATGTGGATTTTTTATAGAATATTTTAATATATCTACATCTAAATCTAGTTAATTACACGCATGATTATTTCATAATAATATAAAAATATATTTTTATATAATTTCGGTTATTTGTCTTTATAATGATAATTTATTTTATATGATTTCACATAAGAATATTTAATGATATCAATATATATCCTTATTATTAAATAATAATATCAAAAATTTATACGGGATTTTATTGATATAACTGTCAGAGTTGACAGTAGACTTTTAAGCGTAATTTTATAATTATAATTTTTGTTAATTAACCCTTGTGTGAGAACACAAATGAATGCGCTTATTGTTAATAGGTATGAGTTTATTCTCCATAGTTATTGATAAATTGAATTGTTTCATCAATAAATTAATAGGTATATTAAATGTTGAATTGATTTATTTATGTGTTGATAAAAATACCTTGTCATCATTATATGTTCTTCATATTAACCCAGACATAAGGGATAAAACTGGTATGAATCTTGGTAAAAGCATATTACAAACTATAGGTAATACTCCAGTAGTTATGTTGAATGGTAGATATACTAAAGGTATTAATGTCTTTCTCAAAATGGAGAATATTAACCCCGGTGGGAGTATCAAAGATCGTATTGCAGTTGCTATGTTGGAAAGGGCTGAGGCTCAGGGAGAATTAAGACCGGGAATGGTGGTGATTGAGCCATCATCGGGTAATACGGCAATTGGCCTGGCAATGGCGTGTGCCGTTAAAGGTTATCGATTTATTGCGGTTTTGGATCGCATGGTGCCGGCAGCGAAACGCGATAACATAAAAGCGTTTGGTGCGGAAATCATTTTCCTGCCAGAATTTGAAGCGGGAACGGATACTGTCAAATATCGCATTGATTTAACTAAAGAGATTATAAAAGCTTATCCGAATGCGTTTAGCCCTATGCAATTTGAAAATCAGGTTAATCCTGATGAGCATTATCGTTCCACGGGGCGTGAGTTGTATGAAACCTTTGGCAATAATTTGACGGCTTGTTTTGCGACGGCAGGAAGTTGTGGAACACTTACTGGAATTTCCCGTTATTTGAAAGAGAAAAATCCACAGATACAAATTTATGGTGTTGAACCAGAGGGGTCAATTATTTTCGGTGGTGAATCAGGAAAATATTTGGTACAAGGTGCAGGACTAACGTTTATACCTTCTATTCTGGATCGTACCAATATCGATATTACCTTGAAAGTTACAGATATTGATGCATTCCGAGTAGCAAGAAAGTTAGCCAGAAATGAAGGTATTTTAATTGGTGGAACGGGAGGTTGCGCGGTAAGCGCAGCATTAAATCGCCTGGATGATTTTAAACCTGGAGATAATATTGTTGTCATTATTCCTGATAGTGGAGAACGTTATATCGACACAATTTATAATGATACTTGGTTATTTGAAAATAATTTCTCAGAATTAGTTGAGGAAAGTAAAACAGAACCTCAATTAGAAGAAATTATTACAAACATGGGGTGCGTATTAAATGAGTTCTGATCGTGTTTTGGTGATTTACTATAATCGCCTCTATAATCCTCTTATCATAAGAAGTCTTAAATCTGAATATAGAGAGGTAATTGCTCTTTATATTGATGAAGGGCAGGTAAGAGACATTGACGATATTGAATTGGAATGCATGGTTGCAGGTGCTGATAAATTTATCTATAAAGATTATCGAGCACAATATGCTGAACACTTCCTTACAAAAGCGATAAAAGCGAATGCTATTTATCAACATGGTTATTTTCTCAGTGCGGCACTTTCCCGTCCTGCGATTGCTGAGGCGGCAGTTGAAGTAGCCAATGAGCTCAATATTGATTATATTGCCCATCAATTCAGAGGTAATGATCAAGTCAGAATGGATATGAATATAGAAATTCTGAATAAAATACCTATTGCTTCGTTGAGAGATTTTAAATACGACGAAAATATCGTAAATAGTTATGCTATGAAGTATGGTATTCCTCAAGAATTTGGTTGTAATAACCCTTATTCTACTAGTGAAAATATATGGGGATTAAGTGTCGAATGTGGTCCGTTGGCAGAACCGGAAACATTAATTCCTGAAGATGCCAGAGAGAAATTATTTGAGCATGCACTATCAGCCACTGAGCCAATATTTTTGTCATTAGGTTTTGAGAATGGTATACCGATATCGATTGACGGCGAAAAGAAATCATTATATGAAATTATTGAAATATTAAATAAGATTGGTAAAAAACTATCAATTGGTATTTTTGATATTGTCGAAGATGGTATTGTCGGTTTGAAAACACGAGCAATTTATCAATCACCTGCCGCACATATCTTAATTACCGCACATCGTGATTTAGAATGTTATTGTAGTAATCGTCACGAAAATTGGTTTAAAGAGATAATTGATAAAAAATGGGTTGAATTAGTTTATTCTGGGCTTTGGTATGATCCCTTATTAACTCATTTAAACCACTTTATTGATAGCATGAATCAACATGTCAATGGTGAGATTAAGCTTGAATTAGGCTATAAATATGCCAACGTTTGTTCCCGTACTTCAAAGACGACTATCTATGATGATAATTTAGCAATATATAATTGTGGGCATTTATATAGTCAAAACGATGCAGAGGGATTTGCAAAAATATTTAATATCCATACTAAGCAAAGTGCTAAATCTAAGATGAGGCAAAAGTTATGATTAAAGAATTATTAATGTGTAAACCGGATTTTTATGATATTGAATACGTTATTAATGACTGGATGGACCCTAATAATAGAGTCAATAAAGAATTGGCACAGCAACAATGGGATTTTCTTTATGAACGGTTGACTGAACGTGGTATCACTATTCGCACTATCGATCCTGTTAATGGTTTGCCTGATATGACTTTCTCAGGTGATTGTGGCATGGTGCATAATAATAAATTCCTTGCTAGTAATTTCCGGCACGCTGAACGCCAAGGGGAAAGCCAGTACTATATCGATTATCTGGAAGATCTAGGTTATGAGATACATCGTGTTGATGAAGATATTTATTTTGAAGGGCTTGGAGATGTTATCTATTGGGATAATGACATCATATTTGGTTATGGTCCTCGCTCAGATAAAGAAGCAATAAATACAATTCAGAAAGTCTATCCAGAACTTAAAGTTAAAGGTGAACTACATATTCAGGATAAGACTTTCTTTCATGTGGCTTTGGCATTCTCGTTTATTGACAAAGATACGGTTATTTACTATCCAGAAGCATTTACTAAAGAGAGCCAGAATTATATTGCTGAAACATTTGAACGCCGGATCTCAATATCAGAACATGACGCTAAGGAATTATTTGTTTGTAATAATATCCCAATAGGTAAAGATATTCTCATGCATGATTGTTCTATAGAGGTTGAACGTCAATTAAATAATTATGGTTATAATGTCATTAAATGCGATATGAGTGAATTCTTAAAGAGTGGTGGTAGTCTGCGCTGCTTAGTATTAAAAGTTAAATAATTATAATGGGAGGATAATAAGTCATGTATATTTTAGGTATAAATTCAGTTTACCATGAATCAGCAGTTTGCTTATTAAAGGATGGAGAGACAATTTTTGCTATTGAAGAAGAGCGTCTAAATAGAAGGAAACACGGAAAACCAGCAAATATTGATAATCCTGATGAACTGCCATTGGCTTCCATTGAAGTTGCATTAGACTTTGCGGGTATTCGCTTGGAAGATGTGAGTCATATCGGGTTTTCCATTGATCCGATAGAACGAAGAAAATCAGTCTTTATTGATGAAGTCACCAATGAGGGAAGCTGGGGAAGTGTATCGGGTGAGTCCATTTTTTATCGCAAAACCACTTCAGTACCAGAAATTTTGCAATCAATGGGATTCCGTGGCCAATTTCATTGGGTTCCTCATCACACAGCTCATGCTGCATCTGCTTATTTTGTTTCGCCATTTGATAAAGCGTTAACCTTATCACTTGATGGTGTGGGAGAGGATAATACCGCAGGGGTATATCTGGGCGATGGCAATAGTCTGAAAAAAATTAAAACCATTGAATACCCCCATTCAATCGGTTTTATGTGGGAAAAATTGGCAGAATTCTTGGGCTTCTCTGTATACGATGCCTGTAAGGTGATGGGAATGTCTGCTTATGGTAAGCCTGAAGGTTTTATGTCGGCGTTCCAACAATTCGTCAAAATTTATGAGAAAGGTGAGTTTACTATTGATAACACCGTTCTCAATTTCCGTAGCCAAGACTTTTCTAAATTAGAATCTTTGTTTGGTATTGTGAAAAGAGTCCCTGGTGGAGAGGTGACACAGGAATATTATGATATTGCTGCTTCTCTCCAGCAAATAACTGATGAAATAGTGTTAAATATGGCTCATCATTATTTACAGGAAACAGCAACGAATAAACTCTGCCTTGCGGGTGGCGTCGCATTAAATTGTATAACGAATAAACGATTATATGAAGAGTTGGATATCGAAGATATTTTTGTTCAGCCTGCTGCACATGATGCCGGGACTGCCACAGGTGCCGCACTATTTATTTGGCATCATATTCTTGAAAATAATCAGCGCTATCCTCTGACGCATACCTATTGGGGTCTGGAATATAGTGAAGATGATTACCAGCGTAGTTTGAAGGCCCACGGTTTGGACTGGACATATGAAGAGAATATTCATGAAGTTGTCGCAGGCTTGCTGGCTGAAAATAATGTCGTTGGCTGGTTCCAGGGGAGGATGGAATTTGGGCCGCGGGCATTAGGTAATCGTAGTTTGTTGGCTGATCCAAGAAATAAAGATATTCGCGATTTAATGAATCGTAAAGTTAAACATCGTGAAATGTTTAGGCCATTTGCGCCTAGTGTATTGCGTCAACATGTTGCTGATTGGTTCCATGTTCGGAAGGAATTACCGGAAGCTGCAAAATATATGTTGTTAGCGATGGATGCTAAAGTAGATAAAGCATCGAAAATTCCGGCAGTGGTTCACGAAGATGGTACTGCCAGAGTTCAGGTGGTAGATAGTGCATCAAATCCAGATTATGCCCAGTTGATTGAGGCATTTTATCGGAAAACCGGTGTACCTTTGTTGCTGAACACCTCTTATAACGATAGTGAACCGATTGTTTGTTCTCCTGATGATGCCATTAAAACTTTCATGAAAACAAATATTGATTATTTAGTTTTGGGGAATTATTTGATTAAATCTGTTCATTAATTATTGCATAGTAAAAATCTATCCCAGTAGGCGTAGTTGATGGAATCAGTTTGAGCCTTGCTCATCGCCAAATTGATAAATAAAATAGCCTAATGGGGTAGATAATAAGGTTGAGGTAATATTAATGATACATAGGATCATACTGGCTCGCTTTTTTTCTGTTTTTTCAGAGGCATTTGTTATGTTCGCTGTGCCTGTATTAGTATATACCTCAACTAATAGCGCTTCACTTTCATCTTTTGCTTTTGGGCTTGAACGGCTATTCAGGGTGATTTCACTCCCCATTTCTGGCTGGATGGGCGACAGGATGCATACTCTGGTTATGTTATTCCTGAGTGATATTCTTCGATCATTAGTTTGCTTATTTCTTTTTATCCTTTCATTTATATATTCTGATAATAGCATCGTATATATCATTATTTCTCTCTCATGTGTTTTATCCTTTTTTAGTGGGGCGGGATATGTCAATCTTGAAGGTTTTGTCTCTAAAAACATGAGTGCAATAGAATTACCTTCTGTTAACTCTCGTTTACAATTTGTTGAACAGTTTACCTATATTGCAGCCCCGGCAGTTGTCGGCGTGCTGGTTTATAAATTCAGTGTTTATGCGGTATTTGCATTTGCATTTTTTCCTTTCCTGATTAGTAGCTTGATATGGTTTCAGCTACAAAGGAAAAACCGGATTGAAGAACACGCTAATAGAGAAGGGTATAATCTGCCGGCCATTTTTAAGTTCTTGATGGAAAACCCACCCTTGTTACGCGTCATTAGTCTGACGTTCCTGATGAATGTGATGCAAGGTGCTATTTTGTCAACGGCAGTTTATGTTATTACCAGTGTTTTTTCACAGCCGAAAGGGAGTTATGCTCAGCTTTTGGCTTATGCGGGGCTGGTGAATTGTTGTGTTTTTTTTATTGCGCCAAAATTGTGCCGGATTTTTGATGTGCGTATCGTTGGTGTAACGGCTTTTCTGATTGCGTTATGTGGTCTGACACTATTTGCTACTGGGCCGTTATTTGTGGTTTACACATTAGGTTTCTTACTGGTTATTGGTTCGGAAGGTTGTTTTAATCTTTTTTCCCGCTCTTATCGAGCAAGTCTTATTCCGAAGCAGCGTTTTTCTCAGTATCTTGGTGTGGTGCTGGTTTTGAATCAGTTAGCGACACCTTTAACCAGTTTTATTTGTGCTAATTTACTGAACTATTTTTCCTACAATAGTATTTATCTGATATTCTCTGCATTTGTTTTATTGATGTTTATCATTATTAATCCTTATCGTTCGCTTAAATTTAATCTGCATAATAGTCAATAATGGAGGAAATATGAGTTCGAAAAAATATTTGTTAGTGCTTGATTATCTTCCGGCAAGGCTGAATGAAATCGTCAATATTCGTGACTATATTCGATATAATTACTCCCTTGAGTTGGTGATTATTAGCGATATGTTGTCCGGTGAGGAAAAAAATGTCACACCATTTGTCTATCATATTCCTGTACGAACAGAAAATTATGTTGATAGTGTGATGACAGTTCTTGCTGAACTTAATATGACATGTGCTGGTATTCTTCCTTTTATGGATGCGGTATCTGGGTATGCTGCTGTTATCGCGAAGAAATTAAACGTTTATGGTGATGATCCCGAATTAAGCTTCGCAGGTATTGAGAAATATCAATTTCGCCAACAAGAAACTCGAATATTACCGTTGCTTGCGGCACAACATATTAAGACGCCTCGATATACTTTCATTAATGAGATTAAAGAACTAGAAGAGTTTTATGATTCTGTTCCGTATGGTGTGATTATTAAGCCTAATTGTGGTCGGGCAAATGTAGGCGTGGTAGCGGTTAAAGATAGAAGTAAAATCCCAACGGCTTTTGCTCAATCTGTTGAGCAATCTGGTGGTAATCAAACTCTTGCAGAAGAACTTATTATTTTCGATACAGAATATTCGTACGATGGTATTGGTTGTATGGCATTTTTAACGCAAAAAGTTTCCCAGAAAGGGGAATTTCCTGTTGAAATAGGGCAAATAGTTCCGGCGCAATGTGATGGCAGAAATACGATTGCATTACATAAAGCAGGGCAGGCAATGAATCTGATTTCAGGGCAGACTCTTGGCGCATTCCATAATGAGATTAAGCAAGATAGTAAAACGGGAGAAACTTTTCTGGTTGAAACTAATCGTAGACCAGCGGGTATGCGTATTTGGGATATGGCTAACCGGGTATATGGTATAAGCTTGCAGGAAATTTGGGTTGACCATTTAGTCAAAGGATTTAGTGATCGAATGATATTGCCTGAAGCAAAGGGAAGGGCATTTTTGATTAATTTGCTGGCAGGTAAAGATGGCAAGATTAATGGTAAATTCGATCAAACAGAAGTTAATGAACTATTATTAGCATCTGTTGATAATATTTTGAGTAGATTATGTTACGAAATTATTGCAATAAAAATTAATTTAGATAAGAATTCACCGGTTTATGAAACACCAAAAAGCAATAATGATTTCTGTGGTTACGTTTGTGTACATATTAATGATGAGCACGTCAAATGTGAATCCCTGATGAATGAAATTAATGATGCATGGAGGGATATATTGTCTAATTATATTTTATAATTTCGTATGGTTAGAGCCTTATTTGGGCTCTAATTATTATATGATTAGATTATATGCTATTGCTTTAGCAACTGCTGCAACTTTATTGGGAACCACTAATTTCTCCATGACATTGTTAATGTGGAAATTAACTGTTCTTGTTGAAATATCCAGTATATCGGCTATTTCAGCAGAAGTTTTTCCCTCACAAGTCCATCTTATGACTTCAACTTCTCTGGTAGAGAGCGTTGGAACAATGATTTTATCCTTTTTATTTTTTAGGTTATTAAATGTTTTTATGCATTCATTTGCCAATATGCCTAATACTCCTGCTTTATTAAGTATTTCATTGTGGGAAATAGAGCCTTCTTTTCTGGCAACTGAAAAAATTGACCTTTCTCCATGATAACCTTTAATTTTTATTGAAAGACTATTTTTAACTTCATTTTTATTTGAATTTGATTTTTTAATCATAAAGTCAGCGGCTTTTGATATTTTATCATTACAAACTGACGGAATAGAGAAAGTGTAATCACCATTCATTAATTGGTCGCTGTCGTGATTATTATCTTGATTATAATTGCTTGCAGTTTCTATATTTAGGTTGGTTATTAGAACATATTTTTTTGTCGTGAATGGATATTTTTCTTCCTGATAAATTGAGTAGAATTCAAAACCCAGATAGTTTATCGCGTTTAACAACCTCTTTTCTAATTCAGGCATGGTTTTGGACTTTTTAATTTCTGATAAAATCTCATTAAATGGTTTATTCATAAGATTTTCCTCATTATATAATATTTGCAATAAAATTAATTTTATATAAAAAATATTTTATTCATATAATCAATTATAAGTAAAAATTTTTAAAAATTGAATTTTTATATTGTAACCTTTAAGAAATAAATATGCTACTTAGAATTATATCTATTATTAGCTCTTATATATTTGGGCGACATGTATTTTCCTGGTGACATCTTCGGTTTACCCTGCTGCATAGCGCTGTTATGCTTGCAGGTCTAATTTAATTTGATCACAGGTATTTTCATGGCAAAACTTTCTTTTGACTCTATCGAAGCACAAGCTAGTTATGGGGTTGGCTTGCAGGTTGGTCAGCAATTACTGGAGTCTGGCCTGCAAGGTCTGGAACCTGAAGCGTTGTTAGCGGGGTTATGTGATGCGCTGGAAAATCATTCTCCAGCGGTGCCGGTCGATATATTGCATCGAGCCTTACGTGAAATGCATGAACGTGCAGATGGTGTGCGTCGTGAACGTCAGCAAGCTATGGCAGAAGAGGGTCAGAAGTTTCTGGCAGAAAACGCTCAGCGTGACGGTATAAGCACGACAGAATCTGGTTTACAGTTCTCTGTACTAAAACAGGGTGATGGTGCAATTCCTGCCCATACTGACCACGTGAGTGTTCATTATACGGGTCGTCTGATTGATGGCACCGTGTTTGACAGCTCAGTACAGCGTGGTGAACCGGCTGAATTTCCTGTAAATGGGGTGATTGCTGGATGGATTGAAGCATTGACGTTGATGCCTGTCGGTTCTAAATGGGAACTTTATATCCCTTATAATTTGGCTTATGGCGAGCGTGGTGCTGGTGCATCGATTCCCCCATATAGCACTCTGATTTTCGAGGTGGAATTGTTGGATATTCTGTAAGTTTTATCTAGAAGTAGGATTAAAAAATAGCCGGTATATCCGTCTCAGACTACTGACAAACCCATTTAAAAAGTGGGGGATATTTTCAAGCCATCGAAAATTTCAGCTAGGATGTTGCCGATGAACTGGCTTTCCCTCAATTTCCTAATTATTTCTTTAAATAGAGTCTTTGGCCCGCTAGCTTTTGCCATTTATCTGAAAAATAGACAGGAATGCTATTAGGAGTAGTAATAAAATTCTTACCGTTCCAATAAAAAGATCAATTGGTAATATAGTCTAAAATGATAACAGATGACTAACCGCAGAGGTGTGTGATGCTAGAACAAATCTGCCAACTGGCTCAGGAAGCTGGTGCGGCTATTATGACAATTTATCAGGATGAACATCCCCTGAAAGTTGATCATAAGCAAGATGATTCACCGGTGACTATGGCTGATATTGTGGCTCATAAAATAATTAAAGCCGGATTATCCCGTATCGCTCCGGAAATTCCACTGTTGTCGGAAGAAGAGCTTCCTAATTGGGAAGAGAGGCGTGATTGGAAGCGCTATTGGTTAGTTGATCCTCTGGATGGTACCAAGGAATTTATTAATCGTAATGGTGAATTTACGGTTAATATCGCCTTGATTGATGAGGGCGTTCCTGTGATGGGAGTGATATATGCTCCTGTGCAGGATACGCTTTATTCCGGGCAAGGGCGGCAGGCATGGAAAAAAGTCTGTGGAGGTCAATGTTTGCCGATTAAGATTCGTGATGCTAATCCACCAATGGTCGTCGTTAGCCGCTCTCATATGGATACAGAATTAGAAGATTATCTCAATCAGCTAGGTGAACATCAGACGGTTTCTGTGGGGTCTTCACTGAAGTTCTGTTTGGTGGCTGAAGGAAAAGCGCAACTTTATCCTCGCTTTGGACCCACTCATATCTGGGATACTGCGGCGGGTCATGCTATAGCCATTGCTGCTGGTGCTCACGTGACCAACTGGAAAGGCCAGACGCTAGATTATACGCCTCGTGAATCATTCCTGAATCCGGGATTTAGAGTAACGATTTTTTAATCGTGGTTGTTTTCTAGTAGATTTGTTTTTCAGCGGAATTGTGGTGATAAGGGCAAACGAAAACATACCTGTAAGTCGTTATCACCACGGATGTTTTTACTGTAGTTCCTTACGGACTAATTCAATGACCTGTTTGATTTCACTACCGTTTAACGCACCTTCTTTGGTAAACTTCGCTACGCCATTTTTGTCCAGGACAATAATGGCAGAACTTTTAGCTTCCAACTGCCAAGCTTTTTTGACCACACCGTTGCTGTCAGCGATAAACTGAGACCACGGAAACTCTCTTTTGCTATCTTCAATACTGCTGCGGACAAATGGTCCAGTGCCGAATATTGCATCATTGATATTGATGATGGTGGTTGTTTGGTATTTTTCTTTTGAAAAATCAGCGCGTTTTATTTCTTCTATCAGTGGAGCATTCATCTCTTTAGCTGCACTACGACCTGCAATATGTTGTATGACTCTCACTTTACCAATCAGTTTTCCACTATCCCAATTTTGGTAGCTAAACTTGTTATTGTTGAGTAACAACTCACCTTTATCAGAAACACTGATCGCAGGAACCTGTTGTTCCAGAGTGATGTTGTGGGCGAATGCTAAAGCAGGAGAACAAAGTAGCGCAGCATATAGCATAAAGTTCTTTATCATAATTTTTCCTTTGTAGGTTAATGTGACAATGCATGGATCTCTAGCATAGCGGGTATTAACTGATTTATCTCTTTAAAGAAGATCAAATTTTTAACATTAAGTAAGAGATAAAGTTACATAGTTATGTATATCTAAATATCTGTCATTTTATGTAAATTCAGTGCATAAAACTAAAAATGGAGGGAACAAAATCGGATAAATTCAGTCTATTATTCTACATAACGGTATGGTGTATGGAGTTGGTTCACCAAACGTAACCGTAAAAAGTATTTAGGAGGAAAAAAGCAGAGATGAAAATTTTTCACCGATATAACCCACTGAAAATTGCTCTCTACGTTAAAACTTTATTCCGTGGACGTTTATACATTAAAGATATGGGGGCTTTTGAATTCGACTGCGGCAAAATTTTACCGCCGAAGGTGAGAGATAAGCGCCATTTTAGTGTAATGAGCGAAGTCAATCAGCAAGTGCTACGTTTGCAGGCCGAAATAGGATAGATAACGAAAAAGAATCGGGTGCATACTGGTGTAATCTGCGCCACAAAATAACAATAAGTGGCGCTTAACATGAGAATACTAAACGGCCTTAGCTCAAGAATAGGCCGTTTTTATTTATCATCACTGATAGGCAGGTTTTGCGTTGGTGTCGTGGTGAGAGTATCAGTGATTTTTGTGACTAATAGCTGATCGATTTTGTAGTTATCAATATCGACAACTTCAAATTTGTAACCAGCAAACTTAACTGAATCAGTACGCTTTGGAATTTTACGCAACCGAAACATCATGAAACCTGCAATGGTTTCATAGTTACTTGAATCAGGAAAATTATCAATATCCAGTACACGCTGTACATCATCAATAGGTGTTCCTCCTTCTACTAACCATGAATTTTCGTCACGGATGATGATTTGCTCTTCTTGTCCTTGGTCGACTAAATCACCCATTAGTGTGGTCATAACATCATTAAGGGTAATCACACCCATTACCAACGCATATTCATTCAGGATAATAGCGAAATCTTCACCCGCTGCTTTAAAACTTTCCAGTGCATCTGAAAGTGTCAAGGTATCTGGAATGATCAGCGCGTTGCGGATCTGGACACCTTTATTGAAGCTTAGGCTTTGACCACTTAGGACACGGTTAAGCAGATCTTTGGAATCCACATAACCGATAACGTGATCAATATCTCTATCACATATTAGGTACTTGGAATGTGGCTGGCTAGAAACCCATTGTTTGATACTTTCCTCACTTTCATTCTTATCGAAGTAAATGATATTTTCCCTTGAGGTCATGGCAGAAGGCACTGTGCGGGATTCGAGCTCGAACACGTTTTCAATCAGTTCATGCTCTTGTTTACGCAACACACCAGCAACAGCCCCTGCTTCCACAATCGCAAAAATATCATCGGATGTGATATCTTCATTACGCGCTGTCGGAATTTTAAAGAGCTTAAAGATAAGATCAGACAGGCCATTAAATAGCCAAACTAGTGGACGACAAACTGTCAGACAGAAACGCATTGGGTTAACGATTTTCACGGCGACTGCTTCAGGCTTAATCATGCCGATACGTTTTGGTGTCAAGTCAGCGAGCAAAATGAATATACTGGTCACAATGGTAAATGAGCAGATAAAGCCCAACTGGTCTGCCCATTCGGGGCGCATAAATTTCATGAAAAACGTTTTCAATGAAGGAGAGAATGCGGATTCACCGACAATACCTGCCAAAATTGCCACTGCATTTAGGCCGATTTGCACCACGGTAAAAAACATTCCCGGCGCTTCTTGTAATTTGAGGACATGGGCTGCGTTGACATTACCTTCATCTGCCATCAGTTTTAGTTTGATTCGCCTGGAGGCAGCAAGAGAGATTTCAGATAACGAAAAAAAGGCGCTTATCGCGCACAATAGAAATACTATTAAGAGACTATTTAGCATAAGGAATCCATGTTCTACCTCCGGTGGTAGGATAGGTTGTCATTAGAAAAGCACCGGAGGAAACAATAAAAATCATATAAAATAAAAAGTGACAACAAAAACTTAGAAAGCTATTGATTAGCTTAGTAATTATAACATTAATTAAATGTGGCGGCTAGTTTTTGTTCATTTTGGGTAGGCAAACACCAATACCGCCTAGCCCGCAATACCCCTCAGGATTCTTAAATAGATACTGTTGGTGATAGTCTTCAGCGAAATAGAATGGCCCCGCTTCTGTGATCTCCGTTGTAATAGGACGGTTATCGCCTTGTTGTTGCATTGCTTTTTGGAAACGTTCACGGCTGGCTAATGCCAATTCATGTTGCTGAGGTGACACGGTATAAATCGCGGAGCGATACTGAGAGCCAATATCCCCGCCCTGGCGCATCCCTTGAGCTGGATCGTGGTTTTCCCAGAAAAGTTTTAATAAGTTTTCGTAGTTGTTTTTTGCTGGATCGTAAACAATTCTAACAACCTCGGCATGTCCGGTCAGGCCGTTACAAACTTCTTCGTAAGTTGGATTCGGTGTTGTACCGCCGCTATAACCTGCGGAGGTGGTGTAAATATCAGGTTGTTGCCAGAATAGGCGTTCTACGCCCCAGAAGCATCCCATACCAAAATAGGCAACTTCCATATTTTCTGGAACAGGTTCTATCGTATGATCGGTAACAGCATGGTTAGGTGAAACCTTAAGTGGCTCAGTTCTGCCTGGTAATGCACTATGAGGATCAATAGATAGGCTTTTATTAGCTGAAGTTGGCACAATTCACTCCCGTAATTATTAAGTTTTCAGATATTGATAGATTGTATATATTGTAAACTTTACTCAAGATAAATTGATTATAGTTAAATTATTCCGATCAGGTTAGGAGTTCGCGTGTCGAGATACCCCGTTTTATGCTTTCTTTGTGTGTCTATCGTAACTCCCATTGCTCATAGTGCTAATCTTCGTCTGAAAATAGAAGGATTAACAGGTAAGTTGGAAAAAAATGCCCGAATTCATCTCTCCACTATCAGCACTGACGAAGTTGCGCCAGATGGCCGTTTTCGATCTCGTGTAGATAAAGCGATTCGTGAAGGCTTGCGCCCGCTTGGTTATTATGAACCTATTATCGAATTTACCTATCAGGAAAATAAACCGCCAGCTCGCTCGGTATTAACGGCAAAAGTTACTGCGGGTGAACCTGTGAGAATTGCCGATGTTAATGTTGTTTTGGAAGGTGGGGCTAAGACAGATGGAGATTATGCCAAACTTGTTAAAAGCAAAAGCCCAAAGAAAGGAACGATTCTAAATCATGATGAATATGAAAACCTTAAAGGTTCTCTGACCGGGCTCGCTATTAGGAAAGGTTATTTTGACGCGGTTATGAAAAAGAGCCAATTGGGTGTTGCCAAAGAACGGCATGAGGCATTCTGGGACTTTGTTTTTAATAGCGGTGAGCGTTATCACTTTGGTCAGGTGCGTTATCGTGGTTCACAGATCCGCGAAGACTATTTGAATCATCTAGTTCCATTCGAAGAAGGGGATTTTTATACCTCTGAACAATTGGCCGAATTGAATCGGCGGTTAGCAGAAACTGGCTGGTTTAATTCAGCAGTAGTCTCACCGGATTTTAATACCGCTAGAAAAAATGGTGACGGAATGCTTCCTCTTGAAGCGGTATTAACTCCACGTTCCAAAAACTATGTTGAACTGGGTGGGGGTTATGGATCTGATGTAGGGCCACGGGTAAAGGCGAAATGGACAAAACCGTGGCTTAATTCCCGTGGACACAGCCTTAGCACCAGCATCAACCTTTCTGCACCTGAACAGGTTATTGATGCTACCTATAAAATGCCGCTGAAGATGAATCCGTTAGAGCAATATTACGCATTGCAGACGGGGTATAAGCGTAAAGATATCAACGATACCGTATCAGATACCGCGACAGTAAATCTTTCCCGTAATTGGGATCTTTCAACGGGTTGGCAGTATGGGATCAATATGCGTTGGAGTCTCAGCCACTTTACTCAGGCTAATGTCACCAATACGGCAATGTTATTGTACCCAGGAGCGAATGTTAGCCGTATTCGCCAGCGTGGAGGAACGATGCCTTATTGGGGCGATAGCCAGCGCTATTCTATTGATATCTCTGATACTTTTTGGGGTTCTGATGTTGATTTCTTGGTGTTACAGGCGCAAAACGTTTGGATCAGAACTTATTGGGATAATCACCGTTTTGTTGCTCGGGGTAATTTGGGTTGGATAGAAACCAATGCATTCGAGAAGGTTCCACCCGACTTACGCTTTTTCGCTGGTGGTGATCACAGTGTTCGTGGTTACAGATATCAGAAAATTTCCCCTAAAGACGATAAAGGAAAATTGACCGGTGCGTCCTCACTAGTTGTGGGTTCACTTGAGTACCAATATAACGTAACGGGTAATTGGTGGAGTGCTGTTTTTGTTGATACCGGTGAAGCCATTAATGACATTAGAAAGAGCAATTTTAAAACCGGCGTGGGTGTTGGTGTGCGTTGGGCTTCTCCGGTCGGACCCATTAAATTTGACCTTGCCAGACCAATAGGGGATTCAGAATCCCGTAATATCCAGTTTTACATCGGGTTAGGATCTGAATTATGAGATGGATTAAAAAGGTCAGTATTACTTTTCTGCTGATGGTGACTTTGTTGGTTATTGTTGTTGCCGGGTTGGTAGGAACGCAATCTGGCCTGCATTTTATGATTAATAGTGCTGCTCGTTGGGTACCGGGACTAGATATAGCCAGCGTCAGTGGCGGTTGGCGTGATTTGACCCTGAAAGGCGTTAAGTATCAAATGCCTGGTGTTGATGTCAATGTGAATCAACTCCACCTTTCGCTTCGTCTTTCCTGCTTTAAAAACAGTCAGTTATGTATTAATGCATTAACGACAGAAGGCGTAATAGTTGCAATTAATACCAAACGATTGCCACCTGCGGGAGAATCGTCGCCAAAGTCAGCACCTTTAACTGAACTGAGGACACCATATCCGATTTCACTTGATTTGTTGTCCGTTAAAAATGCCACTGTCACTGTAAATGGCGTGGTATTTGCCCTTGATGAATTTAGAACCGCAGCTCAGTGGCAGCAAAAGGCATTAACGCTTAAGCCAACGAAAATTAATGGGTTGCTGGTGGGACTGCCAAAAACTCCCCCTGAACGGCTGAAAATAGCGGAAGCAGAGGAGAAAGCGAAACGAGGGACCGAACTGGAAAAATCGTTGGGAGAAATTTTGAAAAAATTATTCTCTCAACCGCTATTGGCAACATTACCAGAAGTGCCTATTCCACTGGATATGACTGTTGCAGGGATAAGTGGTAAGCAATTACGGCTGACGGGTGATACCAATATCACAATCAATGAGTTTTTACTGCAACTTAGCAATCAGGGGCAGCAGATTCAGCTCAATAAATTGAATGTTAAAATGCCGCAAGGTTCTCTTGCCATTAATGGTTCCGCGACTCTGGCACAGCAATGGCCGATAAAACTGGTAATAAAAGGTGAGCTAAGTCGACAAGAGATCCAAGGGCAAAAGGTTAATGTAAAGCTTAATGGCGCTTTACTGGAGCAACTCAGCTTAGGGCTGAATTTGTCTGGTCCTGTCAGTGCTAAACTTGATGCTCAAGCGGAACTGGCTAAGGTAGGTTTGCCAGTGAGGGTGACGCTTGAAAGCCAGCAACTGAGTTGGCCTTTAACGGGGAAGCCAGAATATCAGCTTGATAGCGTAAAAATGCGCCTCAATGGTAAGGCCAGTGGTTATGATTTGTCATTGCGTTCCGGTATTAACGGTAGTGAAATCCCGCCAGCATTACTTGTATTAGATGCCAAAGGTAATGAAGAACAGTTTAAGTTGACCCGTTTACGCCTGTCTGCTTTGCAGGGAAAGAGTGAACTGGTAGGTGTGGCAGATTGGAGTAAGGCGGTAAGTTGGAATGCGGTGCTGACACTCTCTGGGATCAATACCGCTAAACAGTGGCCGGAATGGCCAGCCAAAATCGATGGGAAAATAGTTACCCGGGGTAGTTTACACGGTGGTAGTTGGCAGCTTCATATCCCGGAAATTACGCTGGACGGTAACGTAAAACAGAACGTAATAAAAGCCAAAGGTAAGATTTCTGGTAACGCGGCTGGTCAGTGGAATATTCCTCAATTCGAGCTGGCTTTAGGGCGCAATAAAATGAATCTCCAGGGACAATTGTTCAAACAGTGGAAACTGGATGGCGATATCCGTGCACCGAAGTTGGATGGTATATTTCCGGGGCTTGGCGGTGTCGTGAATGGAACGTTGAAATTACGTGGTAATATACAAGCACCTCAGCTTTTGGTTGATCTCAATGCTAACGGGTTGAAATGGCAGGATTTGCGCATTGATCGAGTGAATGTGAAAGGGGATGTACGTTCTGCTGAACAGATCCAAGGGAATCTTGCTGTTAAAGTCAGTGAGTTGAAACAAGCTGATTTGATTGTCCGTAATTTTACGTTGGATGTTAAGGGCAATGAGAAACAGCACAACTTGCAATTGAAGATTGACGGCAAACCGATTGCTGGTCAACTTGCATTGAATGGTAGTTTTGATCGTAAGCAACAGCGATGGAAAGGTAGCATTAACAATACCCGTTTTGACACCCCGGTTGGAGAATGGCGTTTAACTAAAGCGATAACTCTTGATTATCTTAATCAGCAGCAGAAAGTCACTGTGGGCCCTCACTGTTGGCTGAATCCACATGCGCAGCTCTGCGTACCTGAATCCATTGAAGCTGGCGCCAGCGGTAGTGCATCCATTGTTCTTGAACGTTTGGATCTTGCTATGATTCAGCCATTACTGGGGCCTGAAACATATTTGAAAGGTGTATTCAGTGGCAATGCCGACGTTAAATGGAACGCGGAAAGCGGATTGCCTCAGGCCAACGTTAATTTGCGTGGTGATGGGGTGCATGTTAGGCAGATGGTTGATGGCACTACATTACCGGTAGATTTCCAGACCCTGACACTCAATGTAGGCTTGAAGAATGGCACAGCAGAGTTGAATTGGTTATTTAAGATTATGGGAAATGGCCGATTCAACGGTGGCGTACAGGTTGCTGATCTTGCTGGGAGCCGTAAGCTGTCGGGAAATGTAGATATTCAGGATATTTCACTGGCGTTAATCAAGCCGATTCTTGGAAAAGGTGATAAAGCTGAAGGTCATTTGAATGCTCACCTGCTTCTGGGAGGCAATGTCAGAAATCCATTATTGTTTGGCCGGTTAGACTTGAGTGCACTGCAAGCTTCGGGCCATTGGATCCCATTTGATATTACTCAAGGGCAAATTGGTGTGAATTTTGATGGAATACGTTCCGTTCTTGATGGTGTTATTAAAACGCCGAAGGGTCAGCTTAACCTAAATGGTGATGCAGACTGGCGTAATGTGGATGCATGGCATGCACGAGTAACGGCTAACGGCGACAAGTTAAGAGTAGTTTTTCCACCAATGGTGAAAATTGATGTTAGCCCTGCTCTGGTGTTTGAGGCTTCTCCTCAGTTGCTGAAATTGGATGGTAGCGTTGGTATTCCTTGGGCGCGTATTACCGTGAAGGAGCTGCCAGAATCGACAGTTGAGGTTTCATCGGATGAAGTTATATTGAATGAGAATCTTCAGCCATTACAACAGAAAAAAGCGTCTATCCCGATTCAAAGTAACTTGACGATTCATATAGGAGATGATGTTCGTCTTAGTGCCTTCGGCCTTAAAGCACAACTTAAAGGCGATCTGATGGTTGTTCAAGATAAACAAGGCCTGGGTTTGAATGGTCAAGTTGATATTCTTGATGGTCGTTTCCATACTTATGGACAGGATCTGATCGTTCGTAAAGGGCTGATTATGTTCTCAGGCCCACCTGATCAGCCATTACTTAACATTGAGGCTATTCGTAACCCAGATTCTACCGATGGGCGGGTTATTGCAGGGGTAAGGGTGAGCGGTTTAGCGGATCAGCCAAAAGTAGAAATTTTTTCAGAGCCTGTTAGATCACAATTGGAAGCACTTTCTTATCTGTTGCGTGGTGAAGGGTTAGAGAATAGTAACTCGGACAACTCACAGATGACGGCAATATTAATAGGTTTGGGGGTTGCACAGAGTGGTCAGTTGGTGGGTAAGATCGGTGAAATATTTGGTGTTTCCGACTTAGCACTGGATACTCAGGGGGTTGGCGATAAATCACAGGTAGTTGTTAGCGGAAAGATTACAAAAGATCTGCAAGTTAAGTATGGTGTTGGTATATTTGATTCACTAGCAACATTAACCTTACGCTATAGGTTAATGCCTAGGTTGTATCTGGAAGCGGTGTCTGGTATTGATCAGACATTGGATTTGCTCTATCAGTTTGAGTTTTAAAAATGCGAATTATTGTTTATGGCAGCTTACGGCGCAAACAGGGCAATCATCATTGGATGACCGATGCTCAATGGTTAGGTGATCATCGGCTGGAAGGCTATGAGCTATATGACCTTGGGCATTATCCTGCCGTTATCCGTGGTGACGGAAGTATTGAATGTGAGGTATATCGAATCAATTCTACTATACTGACAGAATTAGATGATTTGAAAGATAATTCGCGGGAGTATGTAAGGGAATTGATTCAGACACCGTATGGCAATGCATGGATATATCTTTATCAGTTTCCAATAACCGGTTTACGGCGGATAAAAAGTGGTGACTGGTTGAAGCGCCATGTGGAAGAGTAAATAAAAATCCTTTTTTGTCATAAAAAGGGAGTATGGTATTAAAAAACCTCTGCCGGTGATGTTCCCCAGAGGTTTTTTAATTATTTAAACAGAGAAAAGTTATTTCTTAGCGGCCCGTTCGAAAGAGGAGATAATTTCTGCTTTAGCAGCTTCGACATTATCCCAACCATCAACTTTAACCCATTTACCTTTTTCCAGATCTTTATAGCGCTCAAAGAAGTGAGTGATCTGAGCGCGCAGTAGTTCTGGTAAATCAGTCACATCTTTAATGTGATCATACTCTTTGGTTAGTTTGCTATGTGGAACTGCAACCAGTTTCGCGTCTTCACCTGATTCATCAGTCATTTTCAGAACGCCAACCGGACGGCAACGGATCACAGAACCTGGTTGTAGTGGGTATGGTGTGGGAACCAGAACATCAACCGGGTCACCATCCAGAGATAAAGTGTTGTTGATGTAACCATAGTTGCATGGATAGAACATCGTGGTAGACATAAAACGGTCTACAAACAGCGCACCAGATTCTTTATCAATTTCATATTTAATCGGATCTGCATTTGCAGGGATCTCAATAATGACATAGATATCTTCAGGCAGTTTTTTTCCTGCTGGTACTAAGTTCAGGCTCATGAAAGTTTCCTTTATTTCAAACCAGAATAGAGTGGGGAGTATTATAGCCAAAACATTTTTTAAAGTACTCTCCATTTTTCTGACAAGTAAGCAGGGGTATTTTAACCTCATTAGTTAAAATTAAAAAAGCGACGAAAAATCCCGCCGCTTATCCGTCATTAACCGATGAAATTACTCATCTGGGAACTCAGCCATAAAACTCTCGGCTTTCTCTACCATCGATTTACTGCCCACAAAGAAAGGGACGCGTTGATGCAGTTTGGATGGGATGATATCCAGAATGCGATTAGCTCCATCACTGGCTTTACCGCCAGCTTGTTCAGCCAGGAATGCCATTGGATTACACTCATACAGCAGGCGTAATTTTCCTGATGGATGGCTGGCGGTACTTGGGTAAATGTAGATGCCGCCTTTCAGTAAATTGCGGTGGAAATCAGCAACCAGCGAACCAATATAACGGGTGGTATAAGGGCGCTGAGTTGCTTCATCTTGTTCCTGGCAATATTTGATGTATTTCTTCACCCCCATAGGGAATTTGATGTAATTCCCTTCGTTGATGGAATACATATTGCCATTGGGTGGGAACTGAACTTTCTCATGGGAAAGACAAAATACTCCCAAAGAAGGATCGTAAGTAAAGGCGTGTACCCCACAGCCGGTGGTGTAGACCAGCATAGTTGAAGAACCGTAAACAACATACCCGGCGGCGACTTGACGATGACCTGGTTGCAGGAAATCTTTTTCAGTCACTGGCTGGCCGATGGGGGTAATACGGCGGTAGATAGAGAAGATAGTACCGACGGAAACGTTTACATCAATATTTGAAGAACCATCTAATGGGTCCATCAAAACAACATATTTTGCGTTTTCAGCGCGGTCTCCTTCGAAAATAACAATATCATCTTCTTCCTCTGAAGCGATCCCCGCAACTTCACCGCGTGCTTTCAGTGCTGCTTTGAGTTTTTCATTAGCATACAGGTCCAGTTTCATCTGCACCTCGCCTTGGATATTGGACACACCGCTGGTTCCTAAAATATCCACTAAACCGGCTTTGTTGATATCACGGTGAATGATTTTTGCTCCGAGCTTAATAGCGGAAAGCAATGCAGTGAGTTCACCTGTAGCGTGAGAAAAATCGTGCTGCTTTTCGACGATGAATTCGCCTAATGTTTTCATGACGAAAGTCCTGAATGTGATTTGATAGTGGTTTTAGAGTGTCCATTGCACTCTTACGCGGGCAGTTTAGCCAAAGAAAGGGATGATTCATAGGCTATTCCATTTCTTATCTTGCTTTTGATGGTTAGAATAGTGGCTAACTTCATGCTATGGAATAGGAAATCAATGCGTATTCATATTCTTGGTATCTGCGGCACTTTTATGGGGGGACTGGCAATTTTGGCTCGTTCTCTTGGTCATGAAGTGACTGGTTCTGATGCCAATGTTTATCCACCAATGAGTACCTTACTGGAAAAACATGGGATTAATCTGATTCAGGGATATGACCCGGCACAGTTGGATTCTGTGCCAGATATGGTCATCATCGGTAACATTATGAGCCGTGGGAATCCTTGTGTAGAAGCTGTGCTGGAGCGTGGGTTCCCTTATACTTCTGGCCCACAATGGCTGCATGATTATGTTTTGTCAGAACGTTGGGTGCTGGCGGTTGCAGGGACGCATGGCAAGACAACAACTGCGGGTATGTTAGCCTGGATTTTGGAAGCTTGTGGTTATAAACCAGGTTTCTTAATCGGTGGTGTTCCGGGGAATTTTGAAACATCAGCTCAGATCGGGGAAAGCTCGTTTTTCGTAATAGAAGCTGATGAATATGACAGCGCTTTTTTTGATAAACGATCTAAGTTTGTGCATTACAGCCCACGTACGCTGATCATGAACAATCTGGAATTCGATCATGGCGATATTTTTGGCGATCTGGCTGCTATTCAGAGGCAGTTCCACCATCTTGTCAGGATCGTTCCGGGTAGTGGTAAGATTCTTGTCCCGGATAACGATATTAACCTGAAACAGGTTTTGTCTATGGGCTGTTGGAGTGAGTTGGAACTAGTGGGTGAAACCGGTAACTGGCAGGCAAAAAAGATCAGTACAGACAGCCGTCATTATCAGGTGTTTTATGGTGGCAAAGTTGTCGGAGAAGTGAACGGGTCGCTGGTGGGTGAACATAATATGCGCAATGGGTTGATTGCAATTGCTGCTGCACATCATGTTGGTGTCCAGCCCGCAGATGCCTGTTGTGCTTTAAGTGAATTTATTAATGCCCGTCGTCGCCTTGAACTACGTGGTGAGGAAAACGGTGTTGCTGTTTATGATGATTTTGCTCATCACCCGACAGCAATTCTGGCAACACTCGAAGCCCTGCGTAGTAAGGTTGGAGGAACAGCCCGTATTATTACCGTACTGGAACCGCGTTCAAATACGATGAAAATGGGTGTGAGTAAGAATGAGATCGCACCAGCATTAGGGCGTGCTGATAAAGTATTTTTATTCCAGCCAGCTAACATTAAATGGCACGTATCAGAAATTGCAGATCACTGTGTTCAGCCAGCGTATTGGAGTGCTGATATAGATTCACTGGTGCATATGATTGTTGATAAGGCGCAGCAGGGGGATCATATTCTGGTTATGAGTAATGGAGGGTTTGGTGATATTCATGAAAAATTACTCTCTAAGCTGAATAAAAAAGCTTATCAATCCTGAGAATAGCAGTGGGAAAATGAATCGCGCCATGTTGGCGCGTTCATTTAAAGCTCTTGTTCGAACAACCCAAGGATGGCTCCACGCAGCTGTTCTGTTGTGGAATCTCTGGTGAGTGTAACGAAGATGGTGTCATCACCTGCAATACTGCCGAGTATACCTTCTGATTTACCAAGAGAATCTAGCAGACGAGCAATAAGTTGAGCAGCACCAGGGCTTGTGCGAATCACAACTATAGGATGGTTGTAATCAACGTCTAATACTAGATTTTTTAGTGGGCTAGTGGCAGTAGGAACACCAAGCTCAGCAGGCAGGCAGTAAACCATCTCCATTTTAGCATTACGGGTGCGAACAGCACCAAATTTAGTCAGCATTCTAGAGACTTTGGATTGGTTAATGTTCTCAAAACCTTCTTCCAGTAAAGCAGTGACAATTTCACCTTGAGAGCTAAATTTTTCTTCTTTCAATAACGCCTTGAAAGCTTTTACTAAGTCTTCCTGTTTAGAGGGAGTGCGCATATTTCACCATATTCAATCAGCTATGAAACTTGTATTATGCATATAAATGAATTTTTATGCAATAATAATGATTTTATAGCCAATTTGAACCGTGCAAAGTTGGTCTTATGTTATATAGAAATTCATAAAATATGAATATGGAAATTTGCTTTTTTAGCCGGTTATCAAGTAAATATATTGTTAATCAAATGATGTTGTTTGGCGTTGTTGTTGGGTGTAAGGTATTTAGCCAATTGTTTCGTAAAATCATAAGGAAATTCTCAAAATAGTGTCCGTTATCTCATTAACAGATAAGCATTTTGCCTAGAATACGGCGACTTTTGCGTCCCACTATTAGAGCGTAAGTCCACAATTTGGTTGTTAACCGATTGTTTTCAAAAACGTAGTAATCTATGGTTCTTAACTAGATGAATTCACAGCATTTTAAAGTATAAACGATTTAAGGAGTATCAGGATGAAAGTTGCAGTTCTCGGTGCAGCCGGTGGTATTGGTCAGGCGCTTGCTCTTCTACTAAAAACCCAGCTTCCTTCAGGTTCAGAACTTTCTTTATATGATATCGCTCCAGTGACACCTGGGGTGGCTGTTGATCTGAGCCACATTCCAACGGAAGTGAAAATTAAAGGCTTTGCTGGTGAAGATGCAACTCCAGCGTTGGAAGGAGCAAATGTTGTATTGATTTCTGCTGGGGTTGCCCGTAAACCAGGTATGGATCGTTCAGATCTGTTTAATGTTAATGCGGGGATCGTTCGTAACCTGGTAGAACAAGTGGCTAAAACTTGCCCGAAAGCACTGATTGGGATTATTACTAATCCAGTCAACACAACTGTGGCTATTGCAGCCGAAGCGCTGAAAAAAGCAGGTGTATATGACAAAAACCGCCTGTTTGGTGTTACAACGCTGGATGTTATTCGCTCTAATACTTTTGTTGCTGAATTGAAAGGTAAAAAACCACAGGAAATCGAAGTACCCGTTATCGGTGGTCATTCTGGTGTGACAATCTTACCTCTGTTGTCTCAGATCCCTGGTGTGAGCTTTACTGATGAAGAGCTGGCTGCCTTAACTAAGCGTATTCAGAATGCCGGTACTGAAGTCGTTGAGGCTAAGGCGGGTGGAGGATCTGCAACTCTGTCTATGGGGCAAGCTGCGGCTCGTCTGGGCCTCTCTTTGGTCCGTGGCTTACAAGGTGAAAGTGATGTTGTGGAATGTGCTTATATTGAAGGTGATGGTAAATATGCTCGCTTCTTTGCCCAGCCAGTTCGTTTGGGTAAAAATGGCGTAGAAGAGCGTTTGAACGTTGGTGAGCTGAGTGATTTTGAACAGAAAGCACTGGAAGGCATGCTAGATGTATTGAGAAAAGATATAGAATTAGGCGAAAAATTTATTAATAACTAATTAATATATTTTATAAATAAAAAATATATATCTATGAAACAATAAAACCGCTGGTATAGCGAATTACCGGCGGTTTTTGTTCAGCTAATATAATTCGTTAGCTAATTATTTGTTTGTTCGCGTACTTTCCTTTCTAATAATTCTCCAGTATTTGGATCAAAATAACGACTTGGCCAAATTTCTGAAGGGTGTATTTCCAGATAATTCGCAATTATCCATTCTCCCTTTGGCCACGGACGAGATAGTGCATTCGCCAGGGTCGATGAGCTGAGTCCTGCTCTGCGTGATACCTCAGCTAAGGTTGTTCCCCGCTTGCGTAAAGCTGCAATTATATCGGCAGGATGCCAATCAGATTTCCTTGAAATCATTTTTAATCCTTTTTTTATTAAATTTGATGCTATGTTAGTGGTATAAATAACAGGTATGCATGAGAGCAATAACGAACTTAAACCTGTTATTGAGAAATAAAATAGCATTATTTTTCCAAAAGTATTTCCAAATTTTTTCTTAAAAACTTCTTTTTTGAACTTGGTTACAAAAATAGAGAAACGTGATGAAAAAAGAGTGGTATTCGGCCAAGGAGTTAATCGGCGTGGGTGAGTTACCTGGATCACCACAAGGAGTTAATGCCAGAGCAAAGCGAGAGGAGTGGTTACGTCAGAAAAGACAAGGTGTACAAGGTAAAGCAGTCGAGTATCACTACTCCTGTTTCCCGGAAACGACCATTGCAGCATTGGAGCTTCATGAATCATCTTCTGAATATCAGGTGCAGAAGCAAGATCCTTTGTCGATTTGGGTTGGTGCTTTTCATCAGTTATCAGAATCTGAGAAACAGGCTGTGATAGCCATAATTTTACGGGATGGTATCAGAAGTTTTTTAGAAAAACTTTCTGTTATTTAGCCCATTTTTGGAAATTAGAAATGCCAACTAACTTGGATTCTTCTTCATTATCCCGGTGCAAAGTGAGAAGAAAAGTATGAAAAAAGAATGGTACTCAGCTAAAGAGCTGGTTGGTATTGCCGGACTTCCTTCTTCGCCACAGGGGATAAATCTGATGGCGAGGCGGGAAGGATGGGAATATAGACGTAAACGGGGTGTTCAGGGCAAGGCTCTTGAATATCATATAAATAGTTTGCCTGAAGATGTACTTAATGTGCTATCCGTAGGGGAAAGTACTATTGATTATACAAACAAACGACAAGACCCATTCTTAATTTGGATTGAGGCTTACTATCAATTAACTAAAGTTGAGCGGGAAAAAATTGTGAAATTTATTCTTCGGGAGGGGCTCGCAAAACTTATTGGTTATATTGATGTAGGTGTTGAAGACGCAGAAAAAAACCTGGAGTCAGATTAACCCCAGGTTTCGTTCTATCGATTAAGAAAGGCGTTGTACGGCAATATGGGCTAACCCCACGAGTGCTTGCTTGTATGGGGAGTTTTCCAGTGCCTGCAAAGCAGCTATTGCTTTATCTGCTTCTTCCTCTGCTCGTTTACGGGTATATTCCAGTGAACCGCACTGTTTCATGGTTGTTAGTACGGTTTCGAGTAAATGGCGGCCATTACCTTTTTTAATTGCTTCACGGATAAGTGCTGATTGTTCTGGAGTGCCATGATTCATAGCGTGTAGCAAGGGCAATGTCGGTTTACCTTCGTTAAGATCATCACCGGTGTTTTTGCCTAATGTATCGCTATCAGCATTATAATCCAGTAAATCATCAATCAACTGGAATGCAGTACCTAAATAACGTCCGTAATTTTGTAAAGCCATTTCTTGCTCTGGGGTGGCGTTAGATAGAATTGCGGAAGAGTGCGCGGCGACTTCAAACAATCGGGCTGTTTTACTGTAAATCACCCGCATATAATCATCTTCAGAAATATTTGGATCATTGCAGTTCATCAACTGTAAAACTTCGCCTTCAGCGATAACATTGGTTGCCTCTGACATCAATTTAAGAACTCGCATGGAGTTAAGCGCTGTCATCATCTGGAAAGAGCGCGTGTATATAAAATCACCAACCAGCACGCTTGCTGCATTACCAAACATGGCATTGGCAGTCGCTTTGCCACGTCGCATGTCTGATTCATCCACTACATCATCATGTAACAGAGTCGCTGTGTGGATAAATTCAATTAATGCAGCAACAGTAATATGCTTATCACCCTGATAACCCAATGCTCTGCTAGCCAGGATGGCAATGATTGGGCGAATGCGTTTTCCACCACCACTGATTATGTAGTAGCCCAACTGATTGATAAGAGTAACGTCAGAATTCAACTGACTAAGAATGGTTTCATTTACCGCTGCCATATCATCAGCGGTTAGCTTGATAATGGATTCTAAATTCATATTTTTTCGGCTATGGGTTTTAATGCAGAGTTATGTTCATATTAACATTAAAATAGTTATTGCTGTGTCTTGATTGTACTCGAAAAACAGTCTAAATAAATGACAATTCAGCAACTGTGTTTTTTTATCATCTGCTCTAATTCTGCTCTTGTCTTCTTAGGCTTTTTTGCGTAGAATTCGCGCCCTATTATGAATATTTATAGTGCGCTCTGGAATGATATTTAAGGGGGCGTGCGGAAAGCGGAGTTTATATGTACGCGGTTTTCCAAAGTGGTGGTAAACAACACCGAGTCAGCGAAGGTCAAACAATTCGCCTGGAAAAGCTGGACATCGCAACGGGTGAAACTGTTGAGTTTGACCAGGTTCTGATGGTCGCTAATGGTGATGACATCAAAATCGGCGCTCCTGTCGTTGAAGGCGTTAAAATCAAAGCTGAAGTGGTTGCCCACGGTCGTGGCGAGAAAATTAAAATCGTTAAGTTTCGTCGTCGTAAACACAGCCGTAAGCAGCAAGGCCACCGTCAGTGGTTCACCGATGTTAAAATCACTGGCATCGCTTAAGATTTAGGAGAGCAGATTAATGGCACACAAAAAGGCTGGCGGCTCAACTCGTAATGGCCGCGATTCTGAAAGCAAACGTCTGGGTGTAAAACGTTTTGGTGGCGAGTCTGTATTAGCAGGCAGCATCATTGTTCGTCAACGTGGTACTAAATTCCACGCTGGCGATAACGTTGGTTGTGGTCGTGATCACACCCTGTTCGCATTAGCTGACGGGAAAGTTAAATTCGAAGTTAAAGGCCCGAAAAACCGCAAATTTATCAGCATCGAAGCTGAATAAGTTTTTCGAGTTATAAACCGAATCAGAAGCCCTGCATGTGTTGCGGGGCTTTTTATATTCTAAAGTACGCCATCTCTGGGTAACACGGCCGTCCAGCACTGTAATGGCTATCATACGGAGAAAAAATATGAAATTTGTAGATGAAGCCAGAATACTGGTTGTTGCAGGGGATGGTGGCAATGGTTGTGTCAGCTTCCGTCGTGAAAAATATATTCCGAAAGGTGGGCCAGACGGTGGGGATGGTGGGGATGGTGGGGATGTTTATCTGCTAGCAGATGAAAATCTCAATACACTGATTGACTATCGTTTTGAAAAATCCTTTCGGGCAGAACGTGGACAAAATGGCCAAAGCCGTGATTGTACAGGCAAGCGTGGTCAGGATACCACGATTAAAGTCCCTGTTGGGACCCGTGTCCGTGATGCAGCAACCGGTGAGGTTTTAGGCGATATGATTCGTCATGAACAGCGTCTAATGGTAGCAAAAGGTGGATTCCATGGGCTTGGCAATACCCGCTTTAAATCTTCTGTTAACCGGGCCCCTCGTCAAAGAACGATGGGGACTTCAGGTGAAACTCGTGAATTGATGCTGGAACTGATGTTGTTGGCAGATGTTGGTATGCTAGGGATGCCAAATGCAGGCAAATCCACCTTTATCCGTGCTGTTTCTGCCGCTAAACCAAAAGTTGCAGATTATCCATTTACCACTCTGGTACCAAGCTTGGGTGTAGTAAGGATGGATAACGAACAAAGTTTCGTTGTGGCTGATATTCCAGGGCTCATTGAAGGTGCTTCCGATGGCGCTGGCTTGGGTATTCGCTTCTTGAAACATCTGGAACGTTGCCGGGTATTGCTGCACTTAATCGATATTTGTCCTGTTGATGAATCAGATCCTGTTGAAAATGCCCGGATTATTGTCAACGAGCTACAGCAATACAGTGAAAAATTGGCAGAGAAACCACGTTGGTTGGTGTTCAATAAAGTTGATCTGTTGGAGCCAGAAGAAGCTAGACAGCGTGCCCAAGCTATTGCTGATGAATTGGGTTGGGAAGGCGACTTTTATGTGATCTCAGCGATAAATCGCCTGGGAGTTAAAGCGCTTTGCTGGGATATTATGGAGTTTATGAAAACTCAGCCTCGTAATATGAGCAGAACAGAAGGTGAAGCTCAGCCTGAGAAAGTTGAATTCATGTGGGATGACTACCATAAGAAGCAATTGGAACAGGTTTCGGAAATAGACGATGACTGGGATGACGATTGGGACGAAGATGACGATGAAGGCGTTGAAGTTATTTACAAACACTGATTTTTTCACTTTCTCATCATAGCTAAGGGCGCCATCTTTGTGGCGCCAATTTTATCAGTTGTGTTGGTATAAATCTTTATACAGCCTGCTTTCGAATCGAATCAAAGGGGCCCGACGGTTGCGATGCTCTTTTGGCGGTACGGCGTAAGCAGAAATAAATTGTACGAAAGCAACTTGTTGACCGCTAGCAGTGGTTATAAAGCCAGCTAAGTTATAAACTCCTTGCAGGGCACCGGTTTTAGCCGAAACTTTTCCGTTTACTCCTGCTTCGTCCAGCCCTCCTCGGTATCTTAATGTGCCATCATGACCCGCTAATGGCAGCATGGAAATAAAATCTAATTCTTGATCATGTTGAGCAATAAACTGTAATACTTCCATCATGGTTGCTGGAGTAATCAGATTATGGCGGGATAATCCTGAGCCATCCACCATCACGGTATTTCCTAGATCGATACCCGCTTTTTGTTTTAATACTTGCCTTACCGCATCAGAGCCTGAACGCCAGGTTCCTGGTATATCAAAGTGTTGTCGGCCTATTGTCCGAAATACGGTATCAGCAATCATATTGTCAGATTTTTTTAGCATGACTTTCAGCAGATCATGTAATGGTGCTGATTGATTTTGAGCCAGAACTTTTCCCGGTTCAGTTGGTAAACTTTGGCGTTTAAGATTACCTGTGATTTCAATTCCTGCAATTTGCAATTCATTTTTGAGGATTGCCCCCGCATAGCTGGTACCATTTTGAATCGCGAAAGCCAGTGGCAACGGTTCACTACGTTGAGTAAGGCATCCGGTAAGAGTAAAACGGTTCAGTTCTCCGGGAACGACGTCCAGTTCGCAGTACTGGCTTTCAGGAGAGCCTTTTGCCAACGTTTTAACTTCGCTGAACATATTTACGGGATAAAAGGATGCTACGCGGATAAATGCAGTATCACCGGGGCGTTCAGCACTATATAGCGAAACTGAAAAACAATTTCGATCTACAATTGCGGCAGCAGGGGGAGCGCTGAAACATTGGGTCATGTCATTCCATACCCAACCGGGAGCTTTATCGTGGCTGGCAAAGGTGGAAACATCTATCAGAAGATCGCCGTCAATTTTTTCCACGCCAGATTGTTTCAGAACTGTGACCATATTGCGAAGTTGTTGACGGGTCAGTGTCGGATCTCCGACAAAACGAGCAATCAAATTCCCTCTCAGGACGCCGTTTGAAATTTTTCCGTGACTTTCCAGTGTGGTGATAAAGCGATAATCTTTACCCAGTTGTAACAATGCTGCAAGAGCTGTGACAACTTTCAGCGTACTTGCTGGTAGAGCCATTTGTTGCCCGTGATAATCAATTAACGGGGTACTGCTACCCGCTTTTTGAGCGATTAACGCCAGATTAGTACCATCAGGCAGATATTGCGTATATTCCTCAACAGGTGTGGCGTTTGCGTTGGGTGTAGTCAGATACAGAGCGGTAACGCAAATTAATCTGCCGGCAATTTTAAAGAAGGACATAAATTTCGCATATGGATGTAGACATACCACAATACTAAGGCGCAAAGTGGGGAAAAGTAAACGATGACCCATCACCAAGTCTACGTTAGAATGATATATTAATATGTAAAATATGATTGTGAACTCTGGGTAGTCCTATGGTTTGCACTATTGTTTATTGTCTGTAAGCCCGCCCGATAAGGTGTGCTCATTGTGCTGTTATCTGAAAACATCAGGATGATGCTGGTTTTTTGCTCAGAAAAGATTTAGAGGATTAATAAATGAAACAGATTCCAATGACGGTACGTGGCGCGGATAAGTTGCGCGAAGAGCTAGATTATCTAAAGAACGTACGTCGTCCAAAAATTATTTCAGACATTGCTGAAGCGCGTGAACATGGTGATCTGAAAGAAAACGCTGAGTATCATGCTGCTCGTGAACAACAAGGTTTCTGCGAAGGCCGTATTCAGGAAATCGAAGCTAAACTTTCTAATGCACAAGTGATTGATGTCACAAAGATGCCCAAGGCTGGACGTGTTATTTTTGGGACTACAGTTACGGTTTTGAATGTTAATACTGATGAAGAGCAGACTTACCGGATTGTGGGTGATGATGAGGCGGATATTAAAGAAAATTTAATCTCAGTGAATTCACCAATTGCCCGTGGTTTGATAGGTAAAGAAGTTGATGACGTTGTTATTATCAAAACACCAGGTGGTGAAGTTGAATATGAAATCCTGAAAGTTGAATATATTTAACTTCGGGATTGGCCTGTTGCTATTGATTTACGTTAGGTAAAGTTACATAAGGATCGTGGAAAAGTAAAAAAGGCCGAATATGGCCTTTTTTATCATAATATGCGCACCGCATTTTATATAAATGTGGTTTGATTATTTAGGTAAAATAATTTTGCGTTCTTCCGATTGGCGGTAAAGAACTAGAGTTTTACCGATAATTTGCACATTATATGCACCGGTCTCGCGGACAATTGCATCGGCGATCAAATTTTTGGTTTCGCGATCTTCGCCTGCGATTTTGACTTTGATAAGCTCATGGTGTGACAGCGTTTGTTCAATTTCGGCCAACACACCCTCGGTCAGGCCGTTATTACCAATCATGACGACAGGTTTTAGCGGGTGAGCGAGACTTTTCAGGTGTTGTACTTGTTTTTTGTTAAGGGCCATTGTTTTTTTGCTTAGTTAGGATTGAAAACGAGACATTCTACCGCCATCTCATCTCTATCACCATAAATAGTGTGTTGTGGTTTTGGTGTATGGAGCAATAGATATCTGGCTCTTTATTCGTAGTATAGTTGGAAAGGACAATGGCCAATAAAAAACGTTCGGCAAGCTCCAGTCGCTGGTTACAAGAACACTTTAGTGATAAATATGTTCTGCAAGCACAGAAAAAAGGGCTTCGTTCTCGCGCTTGGTTTAAACTTGATGAAATTCAACAAAGTGACAAAATTTTTAAGCCTGGCATGACCGTTGTCGATTTAGGCGCAGCTCCTGGTGGATGGTCTCAGTACGCAGTGAGTCAAATTAGTGATAATGGGCGAGTGATTGCCTGTGATCTTTTACCGATGGATCCCATTGTTGGCGTCGATTTCCTTCAGGGTGATTTTCGTGATGAACTTGTATTGAAAACATTGCTTGAACGAGTTGGTGATAACAAAGTCCAGGTCGTCATGTCGGATATGGCACCCAATATGAGCGGAACACCTGCGGTCGATATTCCTCGATCCATGTATCTGGTTGAATTGGCGTTAGATATGTGTCGTGATGTGCTGGCCCCTGGGGGGAGTTTTATTGTCAAAGTGTTTCAGGGAGAGGGCTTTGATGAATACCTGAGGGAAATGCGCTCCCTATTTACGAACGTGAAAATTCGTAAGCCAGACGCTTCGCGGGCCCGATCGCGTGAAGTATACATTGTAGCGACAGGGCGGAAACTATAGTACCCTGAATGCTATTTGTTAACACAGTTGTAATATGAGGTTAATCCCTTGAGTGACATGGCGAAAAACCTGATTCTCTGGTTAGTTATCGCAGTTGTGCTGATGTCGTTATTCCAGAGTTTTGGTCCCAGCGATTCCAATAGTCGTAGGGTGGATTACTCTACCTTCATCAATGAATTAGCCCAGGATCAGGTGCGCGAAGTTCGTATCACAGGTCGTGAAATTAACGTTAGTAGGAAAGATAACAGCAGATACACCACTTACCTACCAGTACAGGATGAAAAACTGCTAGATACGTTACTGAATAAAAACGTAAAAGTGGTTGGTGAACCCCCAGAGGAACCAAGTCTGCTAACTTCTATTTTCATTTCCTGGTTCCCGATGTTACTGCTTATTGGGGTCTGGATTTTCTTTATGCGTCAGATGCAGGGTGGTGGCGGTAAAGGGGCAATGTCTTTTGGTAAAAGCAAGGCCCGTATGCTGACAGAAGATCAGATTAAAACCACTTTTGCTGATGTTGCTGGTTGCGACGAAGCGAAAGAAGAAGTTGGTGAACTGGTGGAATATCTGCGAGAACCAGGCCGCTTTCAGAAGTTAGGTGGAAAAATTCCGAAAGGTATTCTGATGGTTGGGCCTCCGGGTACGGGTAAGACTTTACTGGCAAAAGCAATTGCTGGTGAAGCGAAAGTGCCGTTCTTTACTATCTCTGGTTCTGACTTTGTTGAAATGTTTGTTGGTGTTGGCGCATCCCGTGTTCGTGATATGTTCGAGCAGGCGAAGAAAGCAGCACCTTGTATCATCTTTATTGATGAGATTGATGCGGTGGGCCGTCAGCGTGGTGCTGGTTTGGGTGGGGGTCATGATGAACGTGAGCAGACTCTGAACCAGATGCTAGTTGAGATGGATGGTTTTGAAGGCAATGAGGGTATTATCGTTATTGCCGCGACTAACCGTCCCGACGTACTTGATCCTGCGTTGTTGCGTCCTGGTCGTTTTGACCGTCAGGTTGTTGTTGGTTTGCCAGACGTACGTGGTCGCGAGCAGATTCTGAAGGTTCATATGCGCCGGGTTCCTCTGGATACTGATGTTGATGCTTCTGTCATTGCTCGCGGTACTCCTGGATTCTCTGGTGCTGATTTGGCTAACCTAGTGAACGAAGCTGCTTTGTTTGCTGCCCGTGGTAACAGACGCGTAGTTTCTATGGTTGAATTCGAAAAAGCGAAAGACAAAATCATGATGGGCGCAGAACGCCGCTCTATGGTGATGACGGAAGAGCAAAAAGAATCAACTGCTTATCATGAAGCAGGCCATGCCATTATTGGCCGTCTGGTTCCTGAGCATGATCCTGTTCATAAAGTTACCATTATTCCGCGAGGTCGCGCTTTGGGTGTGACTTTTTTCCTACCGGAAGGCGATCAGATCAGCGCTAGTCGCCAGAAGTTGGAAAGCCAGATTTCAACCTTATATGGAGGTCGTCTGGCGGAAGAGATTATTTATGGCCCAGACAGCGTTTCTACTGGTGCATCTAACGATATCAAAGTGGCGACATCAATTGCCCGTAACATGGTAACTCAGTGGGGGTTCTCGGAAAAACTTGGCCCATTACTCTATGCAGAGGAAGAAGGAGAAGTGTTCCTTGGCCGTTCAGTTGCTAAAGCTAAACACATGTCTGATGAAACTGCTCGTCTTATTGATCAGGAAGTTAAGGCAATTATCGATCATAACTATCAACGTGCTCGTCAGATTCTGATGAACAACCTTGATATTCTGCATTCGATGAAAGATGCATTGATGAAGTACGAGACTATTGATGCTCCCCAGATTGATGACTTAATGAATCGTACAAATGTTCGTCCACCAGCAGGATGGGAAAGTGATAGCGGCAGCAGTAATAGCAGTCGCTCAACAGGTAATACACCTCCTCCACAGGCTGCAAAACCAACTGATGATATCAATACATTGGCGCAAGGTGGTGAGCAAGTAGGGCAGTCAGGAAATAAAGATCAGTAATTGTTCCATTGTTTCGTAGTCTGATTTGATATTCATGAAACCCCAGGTAAGTCCTGGGGTTTTGACATTGAAGGTAACCTAACATGAAACTCAGAGCCAGAGACAATGTTCTCGATCTTTCCCGCCCACAAGTAATGGGTATTTTGAATGTGACTCCAGATTCATTTTCTGATGGTAGGGCTCATAATACTCTGGATATGGCCTTACAACATGCTGAGAAGATGATTAATGAAGGCGCTGCGATCATTGATATCGGTGGGGAATCTACCCGTCCGGGAGCTGATGAAGTTAGTGAACAAGAAGAAGTGGATCGTGTTGTTCCGGTTGTTGAGGCTTTAGCTCAACGATTTAATATCTGGATTTCTGTTGATACCTCGAAAGCATTGGTGATGAGTGAGTCAGCAAAAGCTGGCGCCCATTTGATTAACGATATTCGTGCATTACAAGAGCCTAGTGCTTTGGAAAGCGTAGCTAAATCTGGCTTACCCGTTTGCTTGATGCATATGAAAGGCCAACCACGTACTATGCAGGATGCTCCACATTATGAAAATTTGTTAATAGAAGTGAACCAATTTTTTACTGAGCAAATTAAACGTTGTGTGATGGCAGGGATAACAAAAGATAAACTTGTTCTTGATCCTGGCTTCGGTTTTGGCAAGAACTTGACGCATAATTATCAGTTACTGGCACATTTAAACCAATTTCATCAATTTGGTTTACCTGTGCTAGCAGGAATGTCACGTAAATCTATGATAGGTCAGTTGCTTCATGTGCCGCCACAAGAAAGGGTTATCGGTAGTGTAGCTTGCGCAGTTATCGCTGCTATGCAAGGAGCGCAAATTATCCGGGTACATGATGTCAAAGAAACCGTGCAGGCAATGCACATTGTCGGAGCAACACTTTCAGCGAAGGAAGAAAAGAAATTATGAGTAACCGCAAATATTTTGGTACCGATGGTATCCGTGGCAAAGTGGGCGATAGCCCAATTACGCCAGATTTTGTGTTAAAGCTTGGTTGGGCTGCGGGTAAGGTACTGGCTCGTCATGGTTCTCGTAAGATCATTATCGGTAAAGATACCCGTATTTCTGGCTATATGCTGGAATCTTCTTTAGAAGCAGGTTTAGCTGCGGCTGGTTTATCTGCTTCGTTCACTGGTCCTATGCCAACACCTGCTGTTGCTTATCTGACCCGAACTTTCCGTGCTGAAGCTGGAATTGTTATCTCTGCTTCTCATAATCCTTATTATGATAACGGTATTAAATTCTTCTCTATTGATGGTACGAAACTGCCGGATGATGTGGAAGAAGCGATTGAGGCTGAAATGGAAAAGCCACTGACTTGTGTGGAATCCGCAGAGTTAGGGCGCGCAAATCGTATTGTTGATGCTGCTGGTCGTTATATCGAATTCTGTAAAGGTACATTTCCAAGTGAGCAAAGTCTTAATGGATTGAAAATTGTACTTGATTGCGCTAACGGTGCGACTTACCACATTGCTCCAAATGTACTCAGAGAACTAGGGGCTGATGTTGTGACGATTGGCTGTGAACCAAACGGTATCAATATTAATGAAAAGTGCGGTGCTACCGATGTTCGTTTGTTGCAACAACGTGTTGTAGAAGAGAAAGCAGATGTTGGCTTGGCATTTGATGGTGATGGTGATCGCGTTATTATGGTTGACCATTTGGGACAGAAAGTTGATGGCGACCAGATCCTTTATATTATTGCCCGTGAAGCATTGAGACAAGGACAACTGCGTGGTGGCGTTGTTGGTACGCTGATGAGTAATATGGGATTGGAGTTAGCATTGATGCAGCTTGGTATTCCATTTTTGCGTACTAAAGTGGGTGACCGTTATGTGCTGGAAAAATTGCAGGAAGAAGGCTGGCGTTTAGGGGCCGAAAACTCTGGTCATGTTATCTTACTGGATAAAACAACTACGGGTGACGGCATTGTTGCTGGCCTTCAGATTCTGAGTGCTATGGTACGTAACCATATGAGTTTGCACGATCTGTGTAGTGGTATGAAACTTTTGCCGCAGGTGCTGGTAAATGTTCGTTTCTCCGGTTCACACGATCCACTTAAATCGGAAAGCGTAATGAATACTACTAAATCTGTTGAAGCTGAATTAAATGGCCGTGGACGGGTATTGTTACGTAAATCTGGTACTGAGCCATTGATTCGTGTCATGGTAGAGGGTGAAGATGATGTACAAGTCACTGCTTTGGCCCATCGTATTGCTGATGCAGTGAAACACGCTGGTTAATTTGTTGTTTTTTTCTTCAAGTAATTCTGATTATTGAAATTAACCTTGCGTATCAGATGTGGTTTGGTTAGTATTCAGACCCACTCGGTCAGGTGATTAGCCTGTTTGAGTGGGTGATGCAGTATAAGGTAGCCACGTAAACCGTGGTAAACCCCACGAGGACATAGGTACGACATATGTATGAAGCTCTTTTAGTTGTTTTCTTGCTAGTTGCTATAGGGCTAATTGCCTTGGTTATGCTACAGCAGGGTAAAGGTGCTGATATGGGTGCTTCCTTTGGTGCGGGTGCCTCTGCAACGCTGTTTGGTTCATCGGGCTCTGGTAACTTTATGACTCGTATGACTGCGCTTTTCGCCACTCTGTTTTTTATTATTAGTTTGGTGCTTGGAAATATGACAAGTAACCAAACGGGTGTAAGCAGTAAATGGGAGAACATTGGCGAGCCTGTTAAAGCTGAGAAACCGATGGAGACTCCGACGGCACCGGCAGCACCAAATAGTGATATTCCGCAGTAATCGTCACAAGAAAGAATTGAAATGGGGTTGTTTAATCAGCGATAACCTCATAGTAGTGCCGAGGTGGTGAAATTGGTAGACACGCTACCTTGAGGTGGTAGTGCCCACACTAGGGCTTACGGGTTCAAGTCCCGTCCTCGGTACCATTATTCGGATAGCTTGCGTTTTTGCAGCTATCGGCGTAATATTTGCCACGTTTTCGAACGCGGGATGGAGCAGCATGGTAGCTCGTCGGGCTCATAACCCGAAGGTCGTCGGTTCAAATCCGGCTCCCGCAACCACTTCTTAAATTAAGATGCACCTTTTTGAACGAAATAATTCAGCAATATTTGAAATATTGGTTCTGATTTAAAGGGGCATAAAGTGAGTGGTTGAAGCCACTGGCAGCAAATAGGGTCCAGTTGCATAAAGCCCCGAATTTCGGGGTTTTTTGTTATTTGACAACAGAACTACTGGGCTAATTAGCCCTTTTTTTATGTCTTGGGGGTGGGCTTGTCCACATTAGAGCAAAAATTAACAGCGATGATTTCAGCACCAGTTGAAGCTTTAGGCTTTGAGTTAGTCGGCTTGGAGTTTATTCGTGCACGTGTTTCTACATTGCGGATTTATATTGATAGTGAGAATGGTATCACTGTTGATGATTGTGCTGATGTTAGCCACCAGGTCAGTGCGGTATTGGATGTCGAAGATCCTATCTCAGTGCTTTATAACCTGGAAATTTCTTCACCTGGCTTAGAGCGTCCATTGTTCACGGCTGAACATTACCAGCGTTTTATTGGTGAGGAAGTCAGTCTGGTTTTACGTATAGCAATGCAAAACCGTCGGAAATGGCTGGGCATTATCAAAACTGTCGACGGCGAAATTATCACGGTTACGGTGGATGGAAAAGATGAAGTGTTCGCACTGAGCAACATCCAGAAAGCGAACCTGGTACCCCACTTTTAAAGTTCGGATGAGGCAACTAGGATGAATAAAGAAATTCTGGCTGTTGTGGAAGCGGTTTCCAACGAAAAATCCCTTCCACGCGAAAAGATCTTCGAGGCGCTGGAAACAGCATTGGCCACAGCCACCAAGAAAAAATATGAACAAGATATTGATGTTCGTGTCAGCATTGACCGTAAATCTGGCGATTTTGACACTTTCCGCCGTTGGTTAGTTGTTGAAGAAGTGACTCAGCCGACTCGTGAAATTACGCTGGAAGCGGCTAGATTTGAAGAGCCTGAAATCGATTTGGGTAGCTATACCGAAGATCAAATTGAATCAGTAACGTTTGATCGTATTACAACGCAAACCGCTAAACAGGTTATTGTACAAAAAGTACGTGAGGCTGAGCGCGCTATGGTTGTTGACCAGTTTCGCGAACAGCAAGGTGAGATCATCACCAGTGTAGTTAAGAAAGTCAATCGTGAGAATATCACTCTTGATTTGGGCAATAATGCTGAAGCCGTTATCCTTCGCGAAGATATGTTACCAAGGGAAAATTTCCGCCCAGGTGACCGAGTGCGTGGTGTACTGTATGATGTTCGTCCTGAAGCGCGAGGTGCGCAACTGTTTGTCAGTCGTTCCCGCCCGGAAATGCTGGTTGAACTGTTCCGTATTGAGGTTCCGGAAATTGGTGAGGAGCTAATTGAAATTAAAGCTGCTGCCCGAGATCCGGGCTCTCGCGCTAAGATTGCAGTAAAAACGAATGACAAGCGTATCGATCCGGTAGGTGCTTGCGTTGGCATGCGTGGTGCGCGAGTACAGGCTGTTTCCAGTGAACTGGGCGGCGAACGAATCGATATCGTACTGTGGGATGATAATCCTGTTCAGTTTGTCATTAATGCTATGGCTCCGGCTGATGTTGCATCTATTGTTGTCGACGAAGACAAGTGTACGATGGATGTTGCCGTTGAAAGCAACAACTTAGCGCAGGCTATTGGCCGTAATGGTCAAAATGTGCGTCTGGCTGCGCAGTTGTTGAAAAAACACCGTGGTGATGACAAATGGGAATTAAATGTCATGACTGCTGAAGAGTTACAAGCAAAACATCAGGCAGAAGCTCATGCTTCTATTGATACATTCACTAAGCATCTCGATATTGATGAAGAATTTGCTACCGTTCTAGTCGAAGAAGGGTTCTCAACTCTGGAAGAATTGGCCTATGTACCAATTAAGGAACTTCTGGAAATTGAAGGCCTTGATGAGGAAACTATCGAAGTCCTGCGTGAACGTGCGAAAGCTGCTTTAACTACTCTGGAACTGGCTCAGAAAGAAAGCCTCAGTGATAAACAACCAACTGAAGAGTTGTTAAATCTGACTGGTATGAATCGTACTCTGGCATTTGACCTGGCTGCCCGTGGCATCTATACGCTGGAAGATCTTGCCGAGCAGGGTATCGACGACCTATCTGATATTGAAGGTTTGAATGATGAGAAAACAGGCGAGCTCATCATGGCTGCCCGAAATATCTGTTGGTTTGGCGATGATGCGTAATAAACCGTAGCAGGAAGGAACAGCATGACAGATGTAACCGTAAAATCACTGGCAGAAGAGATACAGACTTCGGTTGATCGCCTGGTACAGCAATTTGCTGATGCAGGGATTAAAAAAACCGAAACTGATTTTGTCTCCCAGAAAGAAAAAGAAGCTTTACTGGCACATTTGAACCGCGAACAAGGTGGTTCAGCTGGTAAACCCGATAAATTAACATTGCAGCGTAAGACACGTAGTACGTTGAATGTTTCAGGCACCGATGGTAAAAGCAAACCGGTAGCCGTTGAGGTCCGCAAAAAGCGTACATATGTGAACCGTGATGCAGTTGAACAGGCTAAAGCGGAAGATCAGGCGAAGCGTGAAGCGGAAGAGCAAGCACGGCGCGAAGCAGAAGAAAAAGCGCAACGCGAAGCTGAAACAGCAGCGAAGAAACTCGCTGAAGAGCAGGCTAAACGTGAGGCAGAAGACAAGGCCAAACGTGAAGCAGCTGAAAAAGCTAAGCGCCCGGCAGCGGAAAATGAAAAAGTGACCAATCAACATACCGAACATAAACAAAAACCAGCACAGACTGATAAAACAACTCAAAGTGAAAAAGCACGCCGTGAAGCAGAAGCTGCCGATCTTAAGCGTAAAGCAGAAGAAGAGATGCGTCGTAAGGTAGAGGAAGAAGCTAAACGCGTTGCTGAGGAAGCTCGTCGTATGGCTGAAGAGAATCAGGATAAGTGGTCAAGTGATTCAGATTCCATTGATAGCGATGATTATCATGTCACTACCTCCCGTCATGCCCGTGCAGCAGAAGACGAAAATGATGCTAAAGTTGAAGGTGATCGTCGTGCCCGCAGTCGTAGTGGTAAGGCTACTCGCCAGAAGAAAAATAATAAACATTCTGAATCTAAAGCAGATCGTGAAGAAGCCCGTGCAGTTGGTCGTACAAAAGGCAAGCAACGTAAAACCAGTACATTGCAACAAAGCTTCAATAAGCCTGTAGCTGCTGTTAACCGTGATGTTGTGATCGGTGAAACTATTACAGTTGCTGAATTGGCGAATAAAATGGCTGTCAAAGGTTCTCAGGTCATCAAAGCCATGATGAAAATGGGTGCAATGGCAACTATCAACCAGGTGATCGATCAGGAAACTGCACAGCTGGTTGCTGAAGAAATGGGTCATAAAGTTATCCTGCGTCGTGAGAATGAGCTGGAAGAAGCGCTGATGAGCGACCGCGATATAGGTGAAGCTGTTGCTGAATCGCGTGCGCCGGTTGTGACCATCATGGGTCACGTTGACCACGGTAAAACTTCTCTGCTGGATTATATTCGTTCTACGAAAGTTGCTTCTGGTGAGGCGGGTGGTATTACTCAGCATATCGGTGCTTACCATGTTGAAACTGAAAGTGGCATGATTACTTTCTTGGATACCCCAGGGCATGCTGCATTTACTTCAATGCGTGCACGCGGTGCAAAAGCTACCGACATCGTGGTCCTGGTTGTTGCTGCTGATGATGGCGTGATGCCTCAGACTATCGAAGCTATTCAGCATGCAAAAGCAGCGAATGTGCCTGTAGTTGTTGCGGTTAACAAGATCGACAAACCAGAAGCTGATCCGGATCGCGTGAAGAGTGAGCTTTCTCAGCACGGTGTTCAGCCTGAAGAATGGGGTGGTGAAACTCAGTTTATCAATGTATCCGCTAAAGCGGGTATTGGTATTGATGAATTGCTGGACGCAATCTTACTTCAAGCTGAAGTTCTTGAACTAAAAGCAGTCCGTTCTGGTATGGCAAGCGGCGTTGTTATCGAATCATTCTTGGATAAAGGCCGTGGTCCGGTCGCGACAGTGCTGGTTCAGGAAGGTACTTTGAACAAAGGTGATATAGTACTTTGTGGCTTTGAATATGGACGAGTTCGGGCAATGCGTGACGAGCTAGGTCGTGAAGTGTTCTCTGCGGGGCCATCTATTCCAGTGGAAATCCTTGGCCTATCCAACGTACCTGCGGCTGGTGATGAAGCAACGGTTGTACGTGATGAGAAGAAAGCTCGTGAAGTTGCTCTGTATCGTCAGGGTAAATTCCGTGAGGTCAAACTGGCTCGCCAGCAGAAATCTAAACTGGAAAACATGTTTGCTAACATGGAAGAAGGTGAAGTTTCTGAATTGAATATTGTTCTGAAATCTGATGTTCAGGGATCATGTGAAGCGATCCGCGAAGCATTGGAACAATTGTCTACTGATGAAGTGAAAGTGAAAATCATCGGCTCTGGCGTAGGTGGTATTACTGAAACTGATGCAACACTGGCTGCTGCTTCTAATGCAATTATTCTAGGCTTCAATGTTCGCGCCGATGCTTCTGCACGCCGAGTTGTTGAAAATGAAAGTTTGGATCTGCGTTATTACTCTGTTATCTATAGCCTGATTGATGAGGTTAAACAGGCAATGAGTGGTATGCTGGCACCTGAATATAAACAGCAGATCATAGGACTAGCAGAAGTTCGTGATGTGTTTAAATCACCGAAATTTGGTGCGATTGCAGGTTGTATGGTGACTGAAGGTACTATTAAACGTAATAATCCAATTCGCGTGTTGCGTGATAACGTAGTGATTTATGAAGGTGAATTGGAATCCCTTCGCCGCTTTAAAGATGACGTTAACGAAGTCCGTAATGGCATGGAATGTGGTATCGGTGTTAAGAACTACAACGATGTTCGTGTTGGTGACATGATCGAAGTATTTGAAGTTATTGAAGTTAAACGATCTATCGCTTAATTCCTACCACTGGTTAATTTCATTATTGGGGGGCTTTTGCCCCCCAAATGTCAGGAGATATAACAATGGCAAGAGAATTCAGTCGTACTCAGCGCGTTGCACAGGAAATGCAAAAAGAGATTGCCATCATTTTACAGCGAGAAGTGAAAGATCCCCGAATCGGTATGGCGACTGTTTCTGGCGTTGAAGTTTCTCGTGATTTGGCTTATGCCAAAGTATTCGTCACTTTTCTGAATGTGTTGACTGAAGAACATGATTCCGATGTGGTAAAGAATGGTATTAAGGCATTGAATGAAGCTTCTGGTTTTATTCGCTCTCTGTTGGGTAAAACAATGCGTTTGCGTGTCGTACCAGAACTGACTTTCTCCTACGATAATTCCCTGGTAGAGGGGATGAGGATGTCCAATCTGGTTACTAATGTTGTAAAGAATGATGAACAGCGCCGGGCTTCTGCGGATCACAAAGAGGAGAAGTAATGGGGCATCGTCGTCGTGGTCGTGATATACATGGTGTGTTGTTACTGGATAAGCCGCAGGATATTTCTTCTAATGATGCGTTACAAAAAGTAAAACGTATTTTCAACGCTAGCAAAGCTGGTCACACTGGCGCGTTGGATCCACTGGCAACCGGTATGCTACCGGTTTGCCTTGGTGAAGCGACGAAGTTTTCCCAGTTCTTACTTGATTCTGACAAGCGTTATCGAGTGATAGCTCGTCTTGGTCAGCGAACTGACACATCTGATTCACACGGGCAAATCATCAGTGAAAGGGCAATCCAGCTAAGTCAGGTTCAACTTGATGCAGCTTTGGATAAATTCCTTGGTGATATCATGCAAATTCCTTCCATGTATTCTGCACTGAAATATCAGGGAAAACCATTGTATGAGTATGCTCGTCAGGGTATTGAGGTAGAACGCGAAGCACGGCCAATTACAGTCTATGAATTACAGTTTATCCGTTGGGAAGATGATGAACTGGAATTGGAAATACACTGTTCGAAAGGCACTTATATTCGCACTATTATTGATGACTTAGGTGAATTATTAGGCTGTGGTGCCCACGTTATTTATTTAAGACGTTTACAGGTAGCGAATTATCCAAATGATCGCATGGTGACACTTGAGCAATTATATGAATTACAACAGCAAGCCAAAGATCAGGAAATACCTGTGGGCGAATTAATTGATTCATTACTATTACCAATGGATAGTGCAATTGCTCATTTCCCAGAGGTTAATTTGATTCCAGTAGTTGCGGCTTATTTTAAACAAGGTCAGGCGGTGCGCAGTGCCAAATCCCCAGCTTTAGTTGAAAGTATGGTACGTGTAACTGAAGGTGATGAACGAAAATTCATTGGCATTGCTGTTATCAATGATGATGGGCTTGTTGCTCCCCGCCGTTTAGTTGTTGAAAGCCGGGATTAGGGTATTTTGGGTTATCTTGCGCTTAACTTATTTGCAGCGTAGAATGACGCAGTTATATGTTGGGTGGCTGAATTAGAGATCGGCACCTGTAATTTTAGTTTATATATTTTTGGAGTTGTAATATGTCTCTAAGTACTGAAGCAAAAGCGCAAATTATTGCTGAATTTGGTCGTGATGCGAATGACAGTGGCTCTAGTGAAGTACAGATTGCTTTGTTAACTGCACAAATTAACCACTTGCAAGGCCATTTTTCAGAGCACAAAAAGGATCACCACAGCCGTCGTGGTCTGCTGCGCATGGTTTCTCAGCGTCGTAAACTTTTGGACTATCTGAAGCGTAAAAATGTAACAAGTTACACTGCGCTGATTGGGCGTCTTGGCCTGCGTCGCTAATCAAGCAAGTTTCAGTGGAAAGGGGCCATATATGGCCCCTTTTCTTCTGAGAAGCCATCATAGATAACAGCACAAAAATGCTGGTGGTGGTTTTTGTTAAGGCTCTTCAGTTACAGAGGTTCGCGCGGCTAATGAGAGTGCTTAAGGGAGTAAGACCTGTCGTTAGTCGCGAGGATGTGGCATGGAGAGATCATTCATTGTTGTCTGCTGAATATAAAAGGCAGTATTAACGAAAGGATATTATTTTGCTGAATCCGATTGTTCGTAAATTTCAATATGGTCAACATACCGTTGCTATCGAAACAGGTATGATGGCCCGCCAGGCCACAGCTGCTGTCATGGTCAATATGGATGACACGGCTGTATTTGTCACTGTTGTTGGCCAAAAGAAAGTAAAAGAAGGTCAGGATTTCTTTCCACTGACTGTTAACTATCAGGAGCGTACTTATGCTGCTGGTCGTGTTCCAGGCAGCTTCTTTCGTCGTGAAGGTCGTCCTGGTGAAGGAGAAACGTTAGTCGCTCGTTTGATTGATCGTCCTCTGCGTCCTCTGTTCCCGGAAGGTTTCCTGAACGAGGTGCAGATTGTAGCAACAGTTGTTTCTGTTAACCCGCAAGTTAACCCAGATATTGTTGCAATGATCGGTGCTTCTGCTGCGTTGGCACTATCTGGTATCCCGTTCAATGGCCCAATTGGCGCTGCTCGTGTTGGTTATATTAATGATCAGTATGTGCTGAACCCAACCAGTGATGAGCTGAAAAATAGCCGTTTGGATCTGGTGGTTTCAGGTACTGCTGGTGCTGTTCTGATGGTTGAGTCTGAAGCAGACATTTTAACTGAAGAGCAAATGTTAGGTGCGGTAGTATTCGGCCATGATCAACAACAGGTGGTTATTGATAACATTAATGCGTTGGCTGCGGAAGCAGGCAAAGAAAAATGGAATTGGGTGCCAGAACCTGTTAATCAAGCGTTGCATGACCGTGTAGCTGAATTGGCAGAAGGCCGTCTGGGTGATGCTTATCGTATCACTGAAAAACAGGAGCGTTATGCTCAGGTTGATGCTATCAAAGAGGAAGTTACGGCAGCGCTGTTGGAACAGGATGAGGCTTTAGAAGAAGCTGAAATCCATGAAATTTTGGGTAGCTTAGAGAAAAAAGTTGTTCGTAGCCGAGTCTTGTGTGGTGAACCACGTATTGATGGTCGTGAAAAAGATATGGTGCGTGCATTGGATGTACGTACTGGTGTTCTGCCCCGAACTCATGGCTCTGCGCTGTTTACCCGTGGTGAAACTCAGGCTTTGGTTACTGCGACTTTGGGTACAGAACGTGATGCACAGATCATTGACGAGTTGATGGGAGAGCGTACAGATCGTTTCCTATTGCACTACAACTTCCCGCCATATTCTGTTGGTGAAACAGGTATGATGGGTTCACCAAAACGTCGTGAAATTGGTCATGGTCGTCTGGCTAAACGTAGTGTGGCGGCAGTTATGCCAAAAGCTAACGAATTCCCATATACCGTTCGGGTTGTTTCTGAAATCACGGAATCAAACGGCTCGTCTTCAATGGCATCTGTTTGTGGGGCATCTCTTGCGTTAATGGACGCGGGTGTGCCGATTAAAGCTGCTGTTGCTGGTATTGCAATGGGGTTAGTGAAAGAAGGCGATAATTTTGTTGTTCTGTCTGACATCTTGGGTGATGAAGATCATTTGGGAGACATGGACTTTAAAGTAGCGGGTAGCTGTGAAGGTATCAGCGCGCTGCAAATGGACATCAAAATTGAAGGCATTACCCGTGAAATTATGCAAATTGCTCTGAATCAGGCAAAAGGTGCGCGTTTGCATATCCTGAGTGTAATGGAACAGGCAATTAACAGCCCACGTAATGATATTTCTGAATTTGCACCACGTATTCATACCATTAAGATCAATCCTGATAAGATCAAAGATGTTATCGGTAAAGGTGGTTCAGTTATCCGTGCACTGACAGAAGAAACTGGTACTACCATTGAGATTGAAGATGATGGCACAGTGAAAATTGCTGCAACTGATGGTGAAAAAGCAAAACATGCCATCAGTCGCATTGAAGAAATCACTGCTGAAATCGAAGTTGCTCGTGTTTACATTGGTAAAGTAACCCGCATCGTTGATTTTGGCGCGTTTGTTGCTATCGGTGGTGGTAAAGAAGGTCTGGTACATATTTCTCAGATTGCTGATAAGCGTGTTGAGAAAGTGGCTGACTATTTGCAGGTTGGTCAGGAAGTCTCAGTTAAAGTTCTGGAAATTGATCGCCAGGGTCGTGTTCGCCTGAGTATTAAAGAAGCGACAGTCGGCGTAATTGCCGAGGATACACCACTGGCTCCACAATCAGCAGAATAAATTTGATGTTATAAACGGCGTCTTGTAAAAAAGCGCCGTTTATAGACTCAGGGCAGGAGGCCCAATAAATGCAATATGGGTGATAGGGCATTCTTAATCAATGTCTGACTTTCGGGAGTAGGAAATGAATCTTTTTCTGCGCTGGTGTTATGCTGTAGCAATACTTCTTTTGGCAGGATGCAGCAGCAAGGATTGGCGTAAAAACGAAGTTTTTGCTATTCCGTTACAACCTTCATTGCAACAAGAAGTCATTCTGGCTCGTATGGAACAGATTCTTGCGAGTCGGTCATTGACAGAAGATGAGTACGCACAGCTTTTATATGAGAGAGGTGTGCTGTATGATAGTCTCGGGCTAAGGGCTTTGGCACGGAATGATTTTTCTGTTGCCTTATCTATTCGGCCTAATATTCCAGAGATTTTTAATTATCTGGGAATTTACTTCACACAGGTTGGCAATTTTGATGCCGCCTATGAAGCGTTTGATTCTGTATTAGAGCTTGATCCAACTTACAATTACGCGCGTCTTAACCGTGGCATCGCGTTGTATTACGGTGGTCGGTATAAGTTAGCGCAGGATGATCTGCAGGCGTTTTATCAAGACGATCCAAATGATCCTTTCCGTTCGTTGTGGTTGTACCTGGTGGAAAAGGAATTTTATCCTAAAGGGGCGATGGTGAACTTGTCGCAACACTACGAAAAAGCGAACCGGGGGCAATGGGGCTGGAATATAGTTGAATTCTATTTAGGCAAAATTAGTGAATATACATTGATGAACCGCTTGAAAGAGAATGCAACGGATAACACTTCGCTCGCTGAGCATCTCAGTGAAACTGACTTCTATTTAGGTAAACATTACCTAAGTCTGGGGGACAAGGATAGCGCATCTGCGTTATTCAAGCTGACGGTAGCTAACAATGCACATAACTTTGTTGAGCACCGCTATGCATTGTTGGAATTGGCGCTGTTAGGCCAGGAACAAGATGACCTATCAGAATCGGACCAGCAATAGCTGACGAACATTTCGAGATTGATTTGCAAAGTCCATCATCTTGACCGATGAGGGCTTATTTGTTCGTTTAATTAAATACTTTGAGCCAGTTCACATTTTAAATGAAAATGACCGAAATTTTTTTCGATGCGTTATGTAGACTGGCCGCCATAACTAATGAGGCACCATTACATGACCACTGAGACTGAAATCTCTTTTGCTGATCTGGGTTTATCAGCACCTATCCTTTCTGCACTGGAAGATCTTGGCTATGAAAAGCCATCTCCAATTCAGCAACAATGTATTCCCCATTTATTAAATGGCCGTGACGTACTAGGTATGGCGCAGACGGGGAGTGGTAAAACAGCGGCATTCAGTTTGCCTTTATTGCATAACATCAATGCTGAGTTGAAAGCTCCGCAGATCCTTGTGTTGGCACCGACCCGTGAACTGGCGGTACAGGTAGCCGAAGCGTGCGCAGATTTTTCTAAACATATGCGTAACGTGAATGTTGTTGCACTGTATGGTGGGCAACGTTATGACGTTCAGTTACGTGCTTTACGTCAAGGGCCACAAATTGTTGTGGGTACACCAGGACGTCTTCTGGACCATCTGAAGCGTGGTACGTTGGATCTGTCTAACCTGAGCGGTTTAGTTTTGGATGAAGCAGACGAAATGCTGCGTATGGGCTTTATCGAAGATGTTGAAAACATCATGAGCCAGATCCCTGCTGAACATCAGACTGCGCTGTTCTCTGCAACTATGCCAGAAGCTATTCGTCGCATTACTCGTCGTTTTATGAACGATCCGCAAGAAGTGCGTATCCAAGCGAGTGTAACGACCCGTCCTGACATCAGCCAGAGCTATTGGTCTGTTTACGGTATGCGTAAAAATGAAGCTTTGGTGCGTTTCCTTGAAGCAGAGGATTTTGATGCCGCGATTATTTTTGTGCGCACCAAAAACGCAACGTTGGAAGTGGCAGAAGCACTGGAGCGTAATGGCTACAACAGTGCGGCGCTAAACGGTGATATGAACCAGGCACTGCGTGAGCAGACATTGGAACGTCTGAAAGATGGCCGTTTGGATATTTTGATTGCAACTGATGTTGCAGCGCGTGGCCTGGATGTTGAACGCATCAGCTTGGTTGTTAACTATGACATTCCAATGGATGCGGAATCTTATGTTCACCGTATTGGCCGTACTGGCCGTGCAGGTCGTGCAGGTCGTGCGCTGTTGTTTGTAGAAAACCGTGAACGTCGCTTGTTACGTAACGTTGAACGTACAATGAAGCTGACTATCCCGGAAGTTGAACTGCCAAATGCTGAATTGCTGAGTCAGCGTCGTCTGGAAAAATTTGCTACTAATGTACAGCAGCAATTGGAAAGTAGCGATCTGGATCAGTACCGTACTCTGTTGTCTAAACTGCAACCTGCAGAAGATTTGGATATAGAAACGCTGGCAGCCGCATTATTGAAAATGGCACAGGGTGAGCGCCCGTTGATTCTGCCTCCGGATCCGGTTCGTCGTCCTCGCCGCGAATTCAACGAACGTGATGATCGTCGTCGTAGTGGCTTTGATGATCGTGGCGAACGTAGTGATCGTCCTCGTCGTGAACGCCGTGATGTCGGTGAAATGGAGTTATACCGTATTGAAGTGGGTCGCGATGATGGTGTTGAAGTTCGTCATATCGTTGGTGCGATTGCTAACGAAGGTGATATCAGCAGCCGTTATATTGGCAACATCAAATTGTTTGCAACGCATTCCACGATTGAATTGCCAAAAGGCATGCCAGGTGATTTGTTATCCCACTTTACCCGTACCCGCATTCTGAATAAGCCAATGAATATGCAGTTAATGGGTGATGCACAGCCATTTGAACGCCGCGAACGTCGTGGTGGTGGGCGTAACGGCAATGGTAACGGTAACGGTAATGGCCCCCGTCGTGATCGTGAGAGTTTCAATGGTGGTGGCCGTCGCTTCAATGGTGAACGCCGCAGTGGTGAAGGTCGTGGTGAAAGCCAAAGCCGTAGCAGTTTCCGTGGTCGTGGTGATGATCATGGTTCATCTGCTCCACGCCGTCGTTATAACAATAGTAACGCACAGTAATCACCTGGACTGATATTTAAATAGTAAAGCGGCTCTTTTTACAGGAGCCGTTTTTGTTGCCAGTTAATTGCTTCAATATTTTTATAATAAAAAAAGCTGCTTTTTATACAAAAGGCAGCTTTTAATATGCAGAAAGAGATCAGTTACTTAATGCTTCAACGGGATTACCTGCACTGCGGGTGCGCCATAGTTTCAGCCATTGCATAATGGAAGAGACCATAATCACAATGCCGAGGATAACCATCACAATGGAGATTGTTCCGTTGAAGATGTTGAAACCTTTTGTTGCGGAGTTGAAGTAAACATTCTTCACCATCCAGTAAGCAGCATAGTTCACAGTAACGTACAGGTAAGCGAGTGGTATCAGGCAGGTCAGCGTATACCAGCGTTTTTCAGACAGACGTAGGATAATTGTTGCACCAATCATCAGGCCGATGGAGGCCATCAGTTGATTGGATACCCCGAATAGTGCCCAGACTGAATTGATATCGCCGGAATTTAGTAAGTAGCCCCACAGTAAACAGGCAACGATACTGCAACCAATGGAACCCGGTAACCAGTCGATACGTTTCAGAGGTGCCCATATATCGCCCAGGAAATCTTGCAGCAGGTAGCGGGCAACACGCGTACCGGAATCAACCGCTGTCAGGATAAATACGGCTTCAAACATGACGACGAACTGGAAAAAGTAGGATGCTAGCTGGCTGAACCAAGGAATGCGGGTGAAGATATCTGCCATACCAACCGCCAATGTGACTGCGCCACCGGTACGGCCATACAGATCCAGACCAATTTCCTGACTCAGTTTTGGTAGATGGATAACATCCATACCCAATGTAGCAAAGACCTCTGGGGAGGAGTTAATAGCGAAATAGTCAGCAGGATATAGGGAAGTGGCAGCGATCAACGCCATGACACCAACGACACATTCTGCCAGCATTGCACCGAAACCCACGGGCAGAATATCACTCCACTTATCGATCTGCTTTGGTGTTGTGCCAGAGCCGATAAATGCATGAAAACCAGAAATAGCGCCACACGCAATGGTGATGGAGATAAACGGCCACACTGGACCGGCCAGTACAGGGCCATTGCCATGAATAAATTCAGTGACTGCCGGGAATTGGATCTCCGGGTTAATAAAGATGACTCCCACAACTAGTGCGCCGAATACACCGATTTTCATAAAACTGGAAAGATAACCACGGGGAGTCAATAACATCCATACAGGCAGAGCGGTGGCAAAAAACGCATAGATTGGCAGTGCCAAGCTGACAGTTGATGTACGCAGACTCAGCCATTCACCGAAAGCAGATGCCTGAATGTAAGGGCCGGCAATCACACAAGCCATAATGGTGATAATACCTACCCAAGTTGCCCCGCGCATATTACCTGTGAAGCGCTCCCATAGACCGACTCCGATTGCGACCGGAATGGTCATAAATACTGCAAATGTTCCCCAGGGATTACGTTCTAGTGCATGAACGACCACCATAGAGAGACCTGCCATAGTAATCGTAATGATGAACAACATCGCAAGGCCGGTGCACCAACCAGCAATTGGACCAAGTTCTGTTTTGGCAACTTCTGACAGGGATTTACCACTATGTTTCATTGAGGCGAATAAAACAACCGTATCATGCACGGCCCCGCCGATAACACAGCCGATTAGTAGCCATAACATACTTGGCAAATAACCGTATTGAGCTGCTAATACAGGGCCAACCAGAGGTCCTGCGGCTGCGATTGCTGCGAAGTGGCTACCAAAATTGACCCATTTTTTCGTGGGTACATAATCTTTACCGTCTTCCAGTAAATGGGAAGGTGTAACCTCGCTGTCATCTGCTTTCAGTACCTTTTTAACGAAGAATACGCCGTACAAGCGGTAGCAGATAACCAGAATACACAACGTTGCAATGACAAATGTGAGAGCGTGTTGCATTTCTCTTCTCCTGAGAGTTATAAATTTTTACTCGTATCTTGTCATAGGTAAAGGAAGCTATAAGGGAGTGTCTAAGTGAGTGGTTGTATGGCGGGTTAAGTGGTCAGATTCAGCAGGTGAGCGGTGAGTAAGAACAGATTAACCCGCTGAAAAGATGATGAGTGTCATGGTTACTTCAATCCTAGTGCCTCTTTCAATGGTTTCAAATAACGGCGGCTGACGGGGATAGTTTTGCCATTGCGTAGAATCAGTTCGGCCTGTCCGTGATCACCAAATAGGATTTCGCGCAGATGGGTCATATTGACCAGATATTGACGATGATTTCTCATCATTGGTGTGCGGGTTTCTAATGTGCGAAGTGTTAGTTCAGTAAATCCTTCCTGCCCATTGGTACACATAACATAAACTCCACTTGGGCGGGAGGCGACATAAAGGATTTCATCCAGCTGCACAAGCCAGATTCGGCTGTGGCCGGTGCATGGGATATATTTCAGCGGCTCTTCTGCTTTCAGGGTGGAAATATCCTGTTTCTGATACCCTTGCCGTAATCGTTGTAAGGTTTTGGTTAGACGGTTTTTTTCCAGTGGTTTTAATAAATAGTCAAATGCGTGCTCTTCAAACGCTTGTATTGCATATTCATCAAATGCGGTCAGGAAAACAATATAGGGACGATGCTCTGGATCGAGCATACCAACCATTTCCAATCCGGTGATGCGTGGCATCTGGATATCCAAAAATACAACATCGGGTTTTAGATGATGTATGGCGCCAATGGCTTCAACGGCATTGGCGCATTCGCCAATAATTTGAATATCATGTTCTTCTTCTAGCAAACAACGTAGGTTTTCTCGCGCAAGCGGTTCGTCATCAACAATTAATATATTCATATTCACACAGTTTTATTAGCCTCTTTAATGAGTGGCAAGTGTAAAATTACGCGGGTAAATTTTTCTGGCAGGCAATCTATTTGCACGCCATAATTTTCACCATAGCGAAGTCGTAGCCGTTTATCTACCAGACTCATTCCTAGTCCATCCCCCATAGAGACCGATTTATAAAGACCAGCATTATCTTCCACTTCCAGTATCAACAATTGATTCTGCTGATGAGCACGAATAGTAACTCTGCCGGTTTCTAATAACTGTGATGTGCCGTGTTTGATCGCATTTTCTACTATTGGCTGGAGAGAAAAAGCGGGTAATTTGGCGTGAATCAGAGATTCCGGCAGTTCAATATTTATTTGCAGATGCTCACGGAAACGCGCCTTCTCAATTTGTAAGTAAGCATTCACATGCTCTATTTCATCAGACAGCGTGACAATCTCTTCTGACCGTTTCAAGTTTTTACGGAAAAAGGTTGAGAGATATTGTACTAATTGACCTGCTTGATAACTGTCCCGTCGGATCACTGCTTGCAGGGTATTTAAGGCATTAAATAAAAAGTGAGGATTCACTTGCGCATGAAGCAGCTTAATTTCTGATTGAAGTAGTGATTGTTTGTTACGTTCATACTGCCCTGCGAGGATTTGGGCGGATAATAAACTGGCAATACCTTCCCCCAAGGGGCGATTGATTGAGCTGAACAGACGGTTTTTGGCTTCATAAAGTTTGATTGCGCCGATAACTTGCTGATTTTCTCCCTGTAGTGGAATAACCAGAGTGGAACCCAATTTGCAGGTTGGATTGATTGAACAACGGTAGGGTATTTCATTGCCATCGGCATAAACCACTTCATTATTTTCAATTGCTCGACGAGATTGTTCTGAAGAAATAGGTGTTCCAGGGAGGTGATGATCTGAACCGATACCAATAAACGCCAGGAGTTTTTCTCTATCTGTAATAGCCACTGCGCCTATTTCCAGTTGTTGATAAATAACTTTCGCTACCTTCATACTGTTATTTTCATTAAATCCTTTTCGCAGAATACCTTCGGTATAGACAGCGATTTTTAGTGCCTGAGCAGAAAATGCACTGGTGTATTTTTCAAATATCGCGCGTCGGTCAAGCAGGATACGTATAAACATTGCTGAGCCGATACTATTGGTGACGATCATGGGGGCGGCGATATTTTTGACCAACGCTAATGCTTCACTGTATGGACGAGAGAGCAGTAGTAAAATGCCCATTTGTATTATTTCAGCACAAAACGTGACGATAGCGGCTGTCCAGGGATTAATCAGTCGGTTTATCTGACCACGTTTCATCAGATAGCTGTGAATAATGCCGCCGATTAAACCTTCAATAATGGTCGATATCATGCAACTGAAAGCGGTCATCCCACCAAGAGAATAGCGGTGCAGTCCACCGGTTAATCCCACCAGTGCGCCGACACCGGGTCCACCCAGAAGTCCGCCAAGGACAGCGCCAATAGCTCGGGTATTGGCAATGGAATCACCTACATGCAGTCCAAAATAAGTTCCCATAATACAGAAAATGGAAAAAGTAACATAACACAGCAACTTATGAGGTAAACGTACAGTCACTTGTAACAGTGGAATAAATAGCGGTGTTTTACTTAGTAGCCAGGCGATAACCAAATAAACACACATCTGTTGTAGTAATAACAATACAAGATTAAATTCGTACATAAACTTTCCGGGAGGATTTATGGATGTTATTAGTTTACAGAAACAGCTAATAATATTATTAAAAGTTTAGTTTAAGTGGGTTAATATTTGACAAGAATCATAAACCACGACACTATTATAAAGCGTTTTCCTTTCTATCAGTGATTATACGCACAAACATATAAGAAATTTTCCGTAGAACAATGCGAAGCTATAGCGTTAGTTTCGAGTCGGGTAATTTTGGATGTGTAAGACATCATGAAAAAAAGAACACTTTTTACGATTTTACTGGTTATTTTGCTCACAGCAATGGCTGTGTTATTTCGTTCCCATAACCAATATTTATTGTTGCAAGGTGAAGTTGATGCACCGGAAGTAATTGTGGCATCTAAAGCTAAGGGACGAGTGATTAAACGTCACGTTGAGCGAGGAGATGATGTTAAGGCAGGGCAGTTACTGATTACACTTGAAAGCCCTGAATTACTGGCCCAGGTTGCTTCATTAGAAGCTGCTCGTGATCAAGCCAAAGCGCAGTTGGAACAATCTCTTCATGGAACACGTGAAGAAAGTATTCGAAATTTGGAAGCGGGTTTGGCACAAGCTCAGGCCGAATATGATAACGCGGTACGTGAATATGATCGTATTCAGAATATAGCATCTAAAGGCTATGTTTCACGGAACGATCTAGATAATGCTCACAGAAGTAGAGATGTTGCCTATCAGAAAATGCAGAGTGCAAAAGCGGTATTGGATGAAGGTATGCATGGTGACAGGATTGAACTGCGTCAGAAATATGCAGCGGCTTTACGTCAGGCTGAACAGCAACTGATTGAGTTACAAACCCAGAGTAATGATTTGCAGGTCAAAGCACCTGTCGCGGGGGAGGTTGGGCCGATTCCGGCAGAAGTTGGTGAATTATTTAGTGCTAATAGCCCCTTAGTGGCATTAATCCGTGTACCAGAAGCTTATTTTATTTATAACCTGCGGGAAGACATTCTGGCAAAGGTGCACAAAGGGGATAAAGTCAAACTTCGTATACCTGCGCTAGGTGATAAAGAGATTGAAGCCGAAGTTCGTTATATCTCTCCAATGGGTGATTACGCGACTAAACGTGCCACTCGTGCCACCGGTGATTTCGATTTAAGAACCTTTGAAGTGCGCTTGTATTCCTTACAGCCTATTGAAGGTTTACGTCCTGGTATGAGTGCATTGTGGCGTTGGGATAAGTAGGTGACTGATGCGGAACAAGGTTGCATGGCGTGGTTTCGAGTGTGCTTTTAGCCAAGAAATCCGGGCTGTGATTCGTAGTCCAGTTTTTCACTGGTTAAGCTGGTTATTCCCGTTGATGCTATTTGTGCTTATCAGTGCTAATTTCTCAGAAGGGACATTGCTCAATCTGCCAGTATCGGTGGTTGATAATGATCAGAGTCCGCTGTCACGTCATCTAATACGTAACCTGAATGCGGCTTCTCATGCGCAGATTAAATCTTATGATGGTGGATTGCAGGAATCTCTTGAACGGCTTGGCAGTGCTAAGGATTACTCCTTACTTTATATCCCGCACGATTTTGAAGCTAATGCACTTACAGGACATCAGCCGACCGTGCGTATGTATTACAACGCGTTGTTTTATGGTGCCGGAAGTTATTCTATTCAAGATCTCAGTGGATTAATGGCAGAGATTAATGCGAAGTACCGTTCTATATTGGCGACAGAAATGGGCCATCAGTTACCTCCATTAGCCAATGTTACGCTCGTTTATGACAGCCTTTTTAATGCCAGCGGTAGTTACATCTATTATCAGCAGTTTGCGGCTACAATCCATTTGTTACAGCTTTTTGTTGTAACCTGCACGATTTATAGCATGGCACGCAGCAAAATGCTGATGACAATGAAACCGTTTACTTTTGCTCTATTGGGAAAACTGGCGCCTTATACCCTGTTTTTTACTTTGTTGTTAATCGTAGAATTGGCGGCTCTGATTGGTATATTTGATGCAAAAGTGAATGGTAACCCAATATATATGGTGATAGTGGGTTTCTTCTATGTTATTGCCGCTCAAAGTATTGGCTTGTTGTTGTTTACTTTCACTAATAGCACACTGACGGCTTACAGTTTAATCGGAGTGCTAGTCAGTATTGCGACAACTTTTTCAGGTATGTCAGTGCCAGAATTATCAATGATATTGCCGGCGCGGATAATTGCCAATATTGAGCCTTTGACGCACGCACTAAATGCGATGTTTGATATTTTTCTGCGTGAGGTTTCTTTACTGGGTATTTTATCTGTTTGTGCTTTATTGCTTATTTATCCGGTCGTTTGCTTTCTGCTAGTGCGAAACCGGTTATTTAAACGGCTTGGCTTGCCACAGGGTGATGAATAATGCAGATGTATTGGCAAACTTTTCGCCGGGTATTAATGGGAATGTTGGAAAAGCCCATGTGGATGTTGATGCTAGTTTCCTTGTGTATGATGAGTTTGGTATATGTCCGGCCAACAGTATGGGATCTACCGGTTGCCGTGATCGACCAAGATCACAGTCCTGCTAGTCGTGCTTTGATACGCCAGCTTAATTCTACGGCTAAAATTGCTGTCCACAGTTATGACAATCTGGCTGATGCTCGTCACGATCTACTGCTACGTGAAATTTTTGCGATTATTATCATCCCGGCGGACTTGGAGAAAAATATCCTTAATGGAAAAAATATCACCTTTCCGATTTATGGCGATGCAACCAGTCGTCTTGCTAATGGACAAATTCAACAAGAATTGACTTCTGCTCACCGGCAATTGCTAAACGAATATAACAGCAAATTATTATTGAAATATGGTTTTAGTCCTGAACAGACAAAATTATTATTAATGCCGATTCGTAGTGAAACTATTGGATTATTTAACCCTGGTGTCAGTTTTGCCGCAATTGTTTTTCCCGGTTTATTAGTGATGTTATTACAACACTCGCTATTGATATCTTGTGTGCGGGTCAGTATTACGATACGTGGTACACCGAAAGGTAAACCACCATTGCCTGTCTATTTGGGAGCGCTGTCGGCGCTATTACCGATTTGGCTTTTTCTCTCCATCATCTTTTTTGTGCTTTGGCCGTGGGTATTGGGATATCGGCAGGAAGCATCTATTCCTTTGCTATTAATGCTGACTTTTCTGTTTATGTTGGCAGTGCTTGGATTAGGGAAATTAGTGACAGAATGTATGCGCAGTGTAGAGATGATCTATTTGACGATCGCTTTACTTACAACGCCTGTGTTCTATATTTCCGGCACCATTTGGCCGGTACAGGCAATGCCTGATTGGGTAAGAGCAATCTCTTCGGCTTTACCGTCTACTTGGGCAACAAAAGCGATTGCTGGTGTTAACCAGATGGGGTTGCCATTACAGGGTGTATTGGGAGATATTGCTATGATGTTGGTCCTTGGTGTGATTTATACCCTGCTAGGGATTCTTATCGGTATGGTGCGTCAGAGGAATTTAGGAAAATAACCTATTATTTATGTAGGTTATTCAAATGATGATTTATACCCGTCATCTTTCAAGTTGCCTCTTTGTTGGCTGCACTCACTCACCCCGGTCACATCGTTATCTATGCTCCCGGGGATTCGCTCCCTTGCCGCCGCGATGCATCTTGAAATCCATAGGGTATATGCTTTCTGGTAATCTGATTAGATTCCATCAAGATATCTATAAATTGCGTTTTGTCGATAGTTTCTTTCTATTAGGCTTCGAGGTTACATTTTCCAGATTTTTATAAAAATTTCACCATTAACTCCTTTATTCAATATCTACTTTGATAGCTGACTATCTGGGAATGCTATAGAATGCGTGTTCCGTTGGTGATGATACTTAAGATCTGCTTGTTCTAAGAGGCTTCCGTTAAAGGAAGCCATTTTCCTGCAATATTTCTATTTGATTTTCTCGCTTAGAATCTCGTTTTTTTCAGCGAAAGCAAAAATAATGTATTTTTAATAACAAAGGCACTGATTAAAAAACAGAAGAAAAAGAAAAGCGCATCGATATAAGTAAGATTAAGATAAATAAAATAGACTATTGTGACGCCAATAGCGGAATCAAGTTGATCGAATAAAATAAACAATCGCTTATTTTGCTCTGGGTGTTGTCCCGGTGGTGCGCCGAGTTTCCTTTTTAGCCAGGAGTTTGGCAATTCGAAAAGAACATAGCCGAAACCCGCCAGAAAACCGGTAAGTAAACAGGAGGAAATAGTCTGGGGAATAATCGAGTCTTGGATTCCGGTGCCGAGAACTAACCACAATAGCGAAAATAGCGCGGTAATAATGGGTACAACAATAAAACCGCGCCAGGTCTTGTTACGGCCGAAATAACGTTGGTGTACTGGGATTGCCAAGCAGGCAAAATAGTTTTTCGTCACAATCACCATATGTAAACAACCACCAAGGATGACGGGGAGCAGTAGAATCCATCCGTGGTAAAAACTATTGAGCATAAAGACTCCAGAAATGAAGACCGGTAAATAAAGCAAACCCTGCAAGTGTTGTACTGATGATAGTATTGAGACTCTTGAACTTATAAAACGGGCGATCCCATAGCATGGCGATACTGAATGTAAGGAGCGCTAATGTCAGTAAGAGATGGCTTAACCATTGCTCGACTACCAAGCTTACCAAAGCATAACCACTGATAATAAATAAGCTCCAGAATACCGGCATACCGAGATAGGAGAGCTGGTTTTCGTTCTGAATATTACCGACTTCATTAAATACAGATAATCTCAGGCAACCGCTAATGATCATTAAGATAATAAACAGGGAATACCAAGATTGATAACCGGAAAGGTAGAGGATAATGGCTGGAGAGATCAAGTAAATAAGTTGATCCATAAATCCATCAAGATAACGACCGAATGGGCGCACAATATTTAAGTGTCTGGCTAGCATGCCATCAAGCGCGTCGCCAAGCATGGCAAGATACAAAAACGCAATGGCTAAGTAATACCAATGTTGTAATGCGGCTGCTACGGCAAGCGCGCTAAAGACCGCCCCAACGATAGTAATATAGTCTGCTCTGTTTAGATGAATGATGAAATGATTATTATTCATAATTTTTCCTTGTGTGGAACGGAAGATAATTGGCCTTTACCGAGCATATTGATCAGCGCGATGCGGTTTATTTTGCTGTTATGACGAATGTCAACAGGGATAGGATTAGCACAATAAATACGAGTAACCTGCGTGAGATCCAGCTCGTCTAAAATAGCGGGTAAATCTGTCGGTAGTGTGGCGCTTTCCAGTATCAGGGCAGCTCCACCTAAAGGATGTAACACGAATGCGCTTTGAGTGATCCCAGGCAGTTCATTGATCCTTTTTTCCAGTACGTAGGGATGGATGATATGACCATCATCTAACACCACTTTATCTTTTACCCGTCCAAGTAGCCAGAGCTGTCCTGTCGTATCCAGATAGCCGACGTCACCGGTACAGTGCCAAATGCTTCCCTGTTTACGTGGGAGTTTGTTTTCTTTCGTTGCTTGAGGATTATCAATATAGTCTTTGAGCACATGTGGCCCGGCAACCAAGATTTCACCGACATTACCGGCAGCTAGTGGGGTAATTTGTTGGGGGTTAGCCGTTATTTCCCGGATACATATTTCTGCTTGTGTAACCGGTTTTCCAACCAAATAACCATCATGAGCTGCCCAGTGGTTTAATTGAGTCGTCATTTCGACGGTACTGATCGGTTCAACCTCGGTGGAACCATAGACCACTAAATGCTGAGCATGTGGAAAGACTGTCAGGCAGTTTTCAAGCAGAGCCTTATTGGCAGGCGCACCACCTACGATGACTGTTCGCACGTTAGGGAATGACAACCCTTTGCTCTTAGCATAACTGGTGACTTTGTTCATGTAGGCGGGAGCACCGCTGAGGCATGTAACACCTTTGTCTTGCACTTGCTTGACGATCTTCTGCGGATCGACGGTTGCGGGATGGGCAAAGTCAAAATCAGGCAGGATACTGCTGTTGCCGCAGCATAATGAGTGCAGCACCATAACGGGGAAACTGTGTAGATCTATCTCATTCTTTCCTTCGGCAAAAAGTGCTGTTATGGCATAAAGTTGTGCTAGCAAGCTGTCATGAGTGCGGTTTGCGCCTTTGGGTGTGCCGGTAGAACCCGAGGTAAAGGTAATTAACCCAGTTGTATACGACGGTAAATCTCGGCAGATAAAGCTACTCAGTGGTAAATGTTGATTGGGTGTTTCCAGCACTTTCATGCCCAAGATACGTTGTCCGATGACAAAACGTCGCAGTCGCCACAGTTCAGGGATCAGAAACCAGAATTTTCCTAACGTAGGTTGAGTGATCACCGCCGATAATTTACTGTGGCGCAGTATCTCTCTCAGTTGCTTTTTGGCAAGCCCGCGCTCAAGCATAACGGGAACTAGCCCTAGCCCCAGAATGGCGATAAGCAATGGATAAAGTACTAAGCTTGGTTGGATAATCACTAACAAGCGATCGCCAGCGACGAACCCAGCTTGAGTTAACTGATACTGAAAATGGGAGGCATGAGAAAAAAATTCCTGAAAGCTTAAACCTCTACCATGATCCAGTGAATGTGGTGCTTGCAGCGCTAAATGCTCAGGGTGCTTTTGGGCTGCATCGACAATGGGCTGACAAATATTTGTCATGCGATCCTCCTGTAATAAAGCGCGTATTGATGTTTGGTGGCAGCCGGTGTGTTGAAAAGCCGTCCTGCGGTCTTGAGCGAGGTATTATCTTCACGCATTAGGGCTCCTCCCAGACGAGGATGAATACGTTTGGCGCTCTGTTCAAATGAGCAGTACAGCGTGTTGTACAGCCGACTGCCCCGGTATTGCGGTGCGACTGCCACAGTTTTTAACAGCCCGATGGCGGGCTGACCTTTTTGCAGGACTGACAGACTCAAAATTAACCCGGCAATTTCGCCATTAGGAGTTTTAGCTAGAAATGATGCAGGGTAACGGCAAAAAGGTTTAATAAACTCCTCACCACAGTGCTGTTGAAATGCTGACCAAGATGGAGTGGTATAAGCGAAATTCTCACCAAACACCGAGTCGATAAAAGAATAAAGTTTAACTTGCTCTTGCATCCATAATTCTGGTGTTAATGGTAATAATGTTGCTTGAATATCAGGAAGTTTTTGCGCGCGTTGATGAGCTTGTTGAAAGTTGACTGCTATTGCTTGGGTATCGTCGAATATCGAGGTATAGCGATAACGGATATCAAACCCTAACTCTTTTAACAAAAGGTGATAGTAAGGAGGGTTATAAGGCTCATGCTCAAAGGGAGGCACATCAAAATGATCAAGTCGAACACGGTAGTGTCCGAAAGTTGAAAAGTTAATCGGCCCGTAGAGATTGCACGCACCATTTTCCTTGGCCCATTGTTCTAGAGCGCTAAACAACATGGTGTTGCTTGCTATGTCATTATCAGTTTCCCAAAAGCCGAAAAATGCAGCAGATCGGCCATCAACTCTATGAGGTACTAAAAAGCCGACAAGACGAGCTTTCCCTGGAATGCAGCCAATCCAGGCTTTACTGTGATTAAACCAAGAATTCTTCGGGCTGAACTGCTGTTGTACTTTTTCCCGGTCTTCACCAGGCCATAGCGGCCAATCGCGATAAATACTGGGCGGAAGGTCAAGAAAACCTTCAGGTAGTGGATTGGCTGGAGACCACTCTCCCATGAAGATATTAGACATGTTTACTCCTTGATGTCAGCTCTTCTACAGTGGTGTCGTGCAAGCGGACAACAGTCCCAGTTGCTCCATCCATGTGTACCCGATCGCCATCTTTCAAAATTTGTGTGACGGCGGGAATGCCGACGATGGCGGGGATCCCCAGTTCACGAGCAACAACGGCGGAATGTGAAAGTGTGGAACCGCGCTCGATTAGTAATCCGCCTGCTGTAGGGAATAACGGCGCCCAACCGGGATCGGTGCGTACAGTACACAGGATCTGCCCTGCCAGCGACATTTCATCTTGTGGGTTTTTAATTAATCGGATAGTTGTTTCAACTTGCCCTGGGTAGCAACCTATGCCCTGTAGCATGCTGCTATCGGTTGGGGCTTGTTGTTCCTGATAGGGATAGCTGTAATCTTGCTGTTGATACAGTGAGCCTCTAATGAAAAAGTGATGAGCTGGTTCATCCTCTGTTTCGTAGTTGGCATATTCTTGCTTGCGTATAGCAACTAAAGGCTCAAGTTGGGTCTGTATTGCTGTTCCTTCGTAGCCGCTGTAGATCTCCTCTAACGTGAGATAAAAAATATCGCGGGGTTCAGCGAGTATCCCTTCTAATGCATATGCCTGACCAAGTTGTAGGAAGATATCTCGATACAGCCCAAACATACGAGTTCGGGTGAAACGCATATTTTCCCGGTGACGTATCGCTTGACGTAATTTCTGCAAATTCTTTTTAAAGGCGTTCATACGCTTGGAGCCAAGTCGCTCCTGTATTTGCTGAAATGCGGTATTTTCGGCCTGAGTACGCAACTTTCTTTCCCGGCTGGATAACGTCTCTGGTGTGAGGGTATCGATAGCAAGGTAGTTTTTTAGTATCAGAAATAAAAAACTGGGATCTTGTTTTAGTGTGATGGTTTCCAGCTTCAATTCACCCATCGTACGATCGCCATATTTTTTAATATAATCAATGCACTGCTGGTGGAATGATTCATCGAGTGGGCGTATTTGGGTCAGCAGGGTACGCGCATCACCGAGGGTCAACAGGTTGCATAACTCAGGGTGCTGGCGTGCATATTGGCACATTTTTAATAGCACTTTGGTCGGCTGGGTACTTTCGATATCTTCATCCCCAGAAAGAAGATCACCTAATAATGCAGATGAGTTTTCAATACTGGCAGCAATTAGCCCTCGATGTACCCGGCCATTAAACATCATCACGTAGAAATCGTTTAAGATCGGCGTCGTCCAGCGTTGTAGCAGATGTTCATCCAGATATTTTAATTTTTCGATCAGTTGGCCGCTGTTGCAAGTATGCAACTCTGATTGTTTTATGGCGGCGGCATGCCATTTAAACTGCTCTAAGAATAGTTCTACCCGTTGATCCATAGTCCTAAAGGCATATAGCAAGCGTAGGAGTGCCCACCCCATTTTTGGCAGTTTCTTTATTTTATCGCCCAGTGAAAGTGTCTTATCCTCAATAAAATCAACCGGGTCTTCCAGCCCCATCATTCTTTCCATATCTTTTTTATTGGTTTGGAAAGAGGGAAGTAATAGTAGTCCTTTGTACCAATTATTGATGTTGTAATAGATCCTACCTTTAACTAAGCCGAGCATATTTTCCAACATGGAACGATGCTGATTAACCTGTTTATCTGAGCAACCTAAAGCACGTATTGTCTGTTCATAAACGGTGGCATAACCTGCCCGGGCAAAAGAGAAAGTCAGTGGTGTTGTTATTCCACAATAAGATTCCTGAATATTGGAATTATCGAAAATAATATGACGTTCGCTTTTATCATCCAGACGTGGCAATCGGGTTATTGGCCGGGTCTGTAGAATAAAGATTTGATGGTTTTGAATCGTCCATTCGATATCTTGTGGACACCCTCGAGCTGCCGCAATTTCTTTGCCAATATCTCGTAATGCATAGATTTTATTATCGAGTAAGGTCGGTTCCCACTGTTTTTCTTTCGCGACGGGTATTGTTACTGTACCGCTGCCGTTGGTGGTATTGAAAACAGTTGCTGTCTCTTTTTGTGTGATATGACGTTCGATCTCAGGTGTGGTGAGATGAACTGAAAATTCATCGGTATCGCATTCGCCGGAAACTACACCTTCTCCGGTGCCCCAGGCGGATGAGATTAGGCAATGTTGCCTGCTACCCGTAACAGGGTGTGCAGTAAACATGACACCAGAAACCTCACCGGCAACCATGTTCTGAATGATGACAGCACTACTGATATTGCCCATCGGTAGCCGTTTGTGTAGGCGATATTGTAATGCACGCGTGTTAAAAGCTGAGGCCATCACGGCACGTAAGCTGTTGGCAAGCGCTGATTTACCCCGCTGAAATAGGTAGCTGTCCATCTGCCCGGCGAAAGAAGCATTGGCGGCATCCTCACCAATGGCTGATGAGCGAACAGCGAAAAATTCATCTGGGTGATTCTCTGACAAGAGAGCTAATTCTTCTTCTAATTTAGTAGGTAATGGAATCGACTGTAGCCACTGACGCAATGGCGCAGCAATAGCGTCGAGTTTTTCCTGGCTGATATCATGTGGTACGGTAGCCAACTGCTCTATGATGTTGCTTGCAAACGTATCGTTGATGAGTAGGCTATTAAGTACCTCGCTGCTGATGACCCAATAATTAGGTACAGGAAAACCGTTTTGCGTAAGCCATAATAAATTAGCTGCTTTTCCACCTAAGGAATGTTCCGCCAATTCAATAGCGTTATCTTGCGTGTAGAGATATTTCATATTGTTCCACCAATACAGCAATAGTATACCTTGCTTACATCATGCTCTTATTTGTATGTAATATTGTTGGCGTTAATAGATCAATAAGATATGAATGTATTACAAGCTATTGCTGCACCCTTATTTTAGAGGAAGAGTAAATTAAATAGTTTATTCGGTTGATTATTAATTCCGTGTTAATGAAATAAGCCAGCGGAGCGTTTTCATTGTGCGCTCCATAAATGGGTAGCCAACAACATTGTGTGCCATCATATAAAACGGAATCCTTCTTATCCATAAATCATGCAGCGCTAATTCATAGCCACGATGCCAAATTATTGGATCGAGGGAGATCCCCGATTTTTGCTCAAGTTCAACCCGGTGCAGTTCAATATAATAAGCCACCTTATCTGCATCACTTTGTGGGTCTAAGCTAAAGGCCAGAAGTTCTGCCAAATCGCGTTGTGGTAGATGCACAGTAGACAACTCCCAATCCCAAGCGCATAAACGTAACCCAGTTTCCTGTTGCCGGAAGGCAATATTGCGTGGGTTGAAATCACCGTGGATCAATGTCCTAGGCATCTGTTCGATCTCTTTCCACCAGGTGGAGGCATTGTCTACCCAGTGCTGGAAATCTTTATGTTCTTCGGTAGTGAACAACTCAGGGAACGTTTGGTGGATAAAATTGCCCAGTTTTTGCCACAGGGGCTTCATTTGCGAAACCGTATCGGCATTCGGAATTTGCAGTTGTGGGAATTTCCACGTGAGCTCTTCTTCTTGTCCCAACCAGATAGCGTGAATATCGGCTACGCCTCGGATGGCGGCTTCAAGGTGGCACTGCTCCCAAGGTGTTTCCAGATTAATGTTGTTCATTAACACCATATCGTGGAGCAATTCTTCAATCAGGGCATAAGTTCCGGTTGCTTCGTTTTCAATTACACCATAGACAACTGGAATATAGCGCATCAACCGTGGATCTTGCTGATTCATAATAGCCAGCTCACGGCTATGGCTTTGGTTAAATTCAAGCTGATGTGCAAAATTTTGGAAAACGGCAAACAACTCGGAAGAGCAGTGTTTGGCAATATCCAATACCATCTCGACGACCTCTGTCCCCAAAGGTTTCAGTTTCAGCATTACGGGTAAATTATGCTGTGCGGATGTCGTAATGGAAAAAGGAAATAAGCCAATTAAACGTTCCGCATAATTCGAGCTCAGATGCGTCAGCATGCTGTGTTCATCACTGCCAGAAAATTTAGGATTGATCGTGGTTAAATGGGCCCCTTGTAACACAGGGTTAAAATCTGCTTGCTGGAAGAAGGAGAGATCAAGTTCCTGTGGGGTGTGTGCAGTGATATTGTTAGTGGTGACAGGGCGATAGCGGCCAAGTCTTTCATGTGATTGAGCGAATTCATCCGCAGCAATAGCTGACAGTGTTGAAATATCAAGGGCCAGACAATAGCTGGCGATGATCTCCGCCAGGCGGGCGGTGCCATTTTCATCGGTGCAGCCCAACATGTTCAGACATTCACGTTGGTGTGGTAAATAAGTTCCGCCACCGATAGTACCGATGATCAGAGAAGGCAGTGTAATACTGCAATAGACGCGGTTATCGGCAGTTAATGTCATGTGCAGGTGGGCGACTGACGATTCATGTACACAGGCAATATCCTGCCCTAGAGCGGTAAACATCCCGGCAATCACATTTGCGGCATTAATATTCATGCCGATCATCCCTGAGGCAATAGCTCCTTCGCAGACATGATGATAAGCCGTGACAAGTTGTTGTGGTGTGACTCGCAAGATTTGCTGACAGGATTCAGCATCTAAATAAACCTCAGCCACTACACGAGTTCCACGACCTTCGATGAAAGGTTGATAAGACACCTTTTTATCACTAGATGTATTACCATCGATCATAAAGTGACGTAGAGGTATAAACGCCATTTTGGCTAATTGTTGTTGGATCCATTGACATGCATACCAAGTGCAAATGGTGGTCATGTTTTGACCTGCCGCAGCGGCTGTATTGTAGATAAATTGCAAATGGACGCTGCGACCGATGATATGTGGATTTATTTCCAACAATTGCGCATGTTTGGAATGGCGTCCTATTTCATACCGTAATTCGCTGATATGTTCTTTGATCCAATCACTGAACATAATGCTATGCGAGACGCTATGAAATTCAAAACGAGGGGCTCGTATCATGCGTTGACCGAGTACACGCGCGGTCGTCCCCCCTGATTGCGTAATAACGGAAGAACCACGGGATACCGAAGCAATCAAAGCGCCCTCTGTGGTAGCAAGTGGAGCGTAATATACCCCTTGAGCGTATTGTCCCTTTATCAAGAGAGGGCCGGCTATCCCCACAGGGATTTCTATTGAACCAATAAATCCCTCAATGGTTTTTGTCAGTTTGGTCGCATCCAGATGAGTATCTGCCACGTGTTCCAATGCATGCCCGGTATGTTTTGCCAAATAATCCAGACGCTTTTGTCGCGCTTCCTCGGTATAGGTGTAGAGGTGGCGGCGGGGCAATAGTTTTACTTGGGTTGTATCTGTACGGACGGCAGATGCTTCTTGGTGTTTTTTGATGCTGAATATGTCACGTGACAATTCTAGAATAGAACCTCGCGCACAGTTTTCTATGTGATCAGTGGTATTATCTGATGCATCACTTACATATGATTGGATATTCTTTTGCAACATAACTATATTTCCTTTAATGCCTAAGCAAACCCAAGCTTTATTAAGATGCTAGCAGTGCAAACTGAATAACCTAGCACCATGAATATTCCCACGACAGCTTCATCGCGTTTGCGATTCTTGATGGTGGGGCTATAGAGGAATTTGCCTAATTGCCATAGACACAACACATAACAAACGACCAAGATAATTAACGCCCATAACGCTATACCATCAGTGGTGATATTGATTAGCCAAATCTGTAACGCCAACATTACAGTGAGCAATGCCGCGATAATAGCAACGGCTCCTTTTCTGCCGAAAATAGATGAATAGGTCGGTATTTCCAGACGTTCTTCATCTGGGCCTTTGCACTTGCGTGTAATTTCAAAACTGAATCCAGAAAAGAAGCACAACCCCATTAAAACCCATATTGGAAAAGTGAATGTGAGGTTAGGACTGGCGATATTGCCTAACCACCAGATAATGAGAGGCATTACCAGCATATGGGAAATGGCATACCAAGTAAGGTGTTGGTTTAGCCATTCACCGATAAAGAATTCTTTTCCCATAAGACAGGTCCAGATAAAGACTAACAGCCAGGCAAAAGTAACTGAGCCAATTCCCCGATCTAGAAATAGACTTCCACCTAATTGTAATGCGATACAACAGATACCAAGTACCCGTAGATTTTTCAGCGTAATAATACCGCGTTGTAAAATCCGTTGTGGATGATGTTCACAATCCAGTTGGTAATCTTTATGCTCATCGAATATCCGTAATAGTAAAAAATAGGAGAAGGACATCAGGCAACCGAGAAGGATCTCCCATGACAAAACTGGCTTTTCCCCTATTGAATAAAAAGCTACGGAATAGCTGATGATATAAAAGATAAAGAAAAGCGGCGCATTTTGTAGCGGGAAACGCTCATCCATCCATAGCTTTATCCTCTTACCAATGAATTTTGAATAAATATCTTGGCTTTCCATACACCTTTCCTATTTATTGTATAAGGATTAAACTATATACGTTTGTGACAATTCAGCCCAAGGATAATCAATCCAGAAGCAAATCTTAATAAATCCTATGCGTGCTTTTTAGCATTATCTCTCTCAATAATTTAAGAAATACGTATGGACTGATGCCATACATTAAGCCAAAAGTTTGCAATCGGCTATAATCAGTATGTGTAAATTTTAATTTCAGCATGCAACTTATGTTTACATTTTTTTCTATAACTGTATGTTTATGAGATGCTTTTGTTTCCATTTGGATTAAGGAGTCATGGGCTTTAATATCATATTTCAGACAGATATAGATAAGTTCTTCTCCGTTATCGACGACAACTTTGTTCCGTAAATAAATTTTTTGTGGGGGCAAAGTTACTACATATAAAATACCGGAATAAAGTAATAAATGATTAGTAATTGTAATTGAATTAGTGATGGGATGTTTTGATTTAGCGCAGTTTATAGTCAGATATTACCCTAATAGTTAAAAGGTAAAATTTACAGTTAGGTCTGTATTGGATTCTTGATGTAGGATCGGGCGAATGCCGATATATTTTGGCTAGATAGCTACGTTACTTTATCAAGTAAGGAGTCTGAGCTGTGTTAGGAAAAATCCACAATCTTACTCTGCACTGGTTTATTACTGTCCGTGATAGTCATTTAGTTGTCAACCAGTATAAGCAGGAAGAGGTTAGTTTCAGCGACGAAGCCAATTATCTGGTTCTAAGAGTTATTCGTACAGAATTAGGGTTGTGTGTTAAAAATTTGGTAGATACGATAGCGTTGAAGTTCATGCTTGCTGTTCTTTGTGCGGGTTTGTTCCAATTGGCTGAGTGTATAGAAGCGAGTTTGCCGGAGGGCGTGGATCAGCACGATCTTGCGCGATTATCATGTTGATCAGAGTAGAAATTCCTGTAGATGCAGCGGGAATAGATCAGTTATTACGGAAATCTTTTGATACCCCGGCAGAAGCGGAATTGGTCCAACAATTGCGGGAAGATGGATTATTGACGTTAGGGGTGGTTGCTACTGATGACGAAGGCCAGGTAATCGGTTACGTGGCTTTTAGTCCGGTGGATATTAATGGTGAAGATCACCAATGGGTTGGTCTGGCACCGTTAGCGGTTGCTGAAGAATATCGTCGGCAGGGGATTGGTGAAAAGCTGGTGTATGAAGGTTTGGATAGCCTGAATGAATTTGGTTATGGTGTCGTCGTTGTTTTAGGTGATCCACACTACTATCGCCGGTTTGGTTTTACGCTTGCCAGTGAGCATCAGTTGCATTGCCAGTGGCCAACGTGTGAATCTTATTTTCAGCTATATGAATTAGCTGATAGTTCTTTGGCTGACCATAAGGGATTGGTTACTTACTCCCCACACTTTGACCGTTTTTAATTGATGCTAAATATTCTGCTATACAGACGGGCTGGCAAATAACCAGCCTCTCTTTTTGCTGTTTACTTAATTGTTTTACTTGATATTCTAGCTGTGAGGCATTGGAGCGGTCTCCGGCATGACTACTGAAAACTAGCTGTAACGGTCCTTTCCCCCTCAGTGATTTGGCTCCTTTCCCGTTTTTATGTTGTGTAAAACGGCGGTGAATATTTGTTGTTATCCCGGTATAAAGCATTCCTGATTTTGTTTTCAGTAAGTAAAGAACCCATTGATTTTCAGCCATATAATTTTTTTCTGAATTTTCTATTTTTGATATTTATATTTTACTCGAACGTTTTTCTATATCATTTTTCTGAATAATTTAGTTTAAGTTATTACAATATAACAGTTTTATAAAACCTGTTACATATCAATTTGCTATACGTCGCATTATTTGTTCAAAAAAATTGAAACAAAATAGCAATAATTGCTAATTTTTATTCCGGCCTTTAGAGCATACTATGATCCACATCACAGAGAGTAACTCATTCCACTAAAAATTGATCAAGGATCATAATATGAAAAACGTAAAATATATCGCTATTGCTTTAGCTTTAAGTGCTATCTCTTTTGGTAGTATGGCGGCAACAGAAGTTCAAACTTCTTCTTCCCCTAAAATTGGTGTAGTTTCTGTAACGGGGGCTGATACTTTGGAAACCCTAAGTACCGAATTGTCCAAAAAAGCTGACAAAGCAGGCGCATCTTCTTTCCGCATTATCTCTGCCAGCGGTAAGAATCAATTATCAGGTGTTGCTGAGATCTATAACTAATTTATAGTAGAGCATACTGAACCCTGTCCCTGTCAGGAGATATCAGAACACGCCGTAGGATGATGTTTATCCCGGCGTGGTTCTGGGCTTCTAGGCAGATACAATCCTGCTATTGGAGAGAGAGTGAACGTTACTGAAAACTTTCAGATTATCCACAGATACCTCGCAAGACAGCATGTCCTAACGCTTTGTACAGCAACCGGTGATGATATTTGGTGCGCAAATTGTTTCTATGTTTTCAATGCCGATGAAATAGCCTTCTGGTTTATGACTGAACGTCATACTCGCCACGGTGAAATGATACAGGTAAATCCACAGGTTGCAGGTACTATTGCCGGGCAGATTCGTAATATTGCACAGATAAAAGGTATTCAGTTCAAAGGAGAAGTCATTCGTCTTGAGGGTGAAAAAGATAAAGCGGCCAGAGCACGTTATTGCCGCCGTTTTCCTGTGGCAATTGCTGTTAAAACACCTATTTGGCAACTGAATCTCAATGAAATAAAGATGACTGATAATACGCTTGGATTTGGTAAAAAAATCTGCTGGCAGCGATAAAATTATCTTAATCTATGAATAATCTGGTTATAGCTACCACGCCATAGTAAACCGGGTTCATAAAGATCTTGTATAAACTTGCCATCCACTAGCACATTAATATAGCTGGTAATTTCCCGTTGAATTTCGCTAAGTTCTTTTAGCCGATAACCCGTCCAAAGCCAAATATCCTTGTCTGGGCACTCTGCTTTAACCCGTTTTACCAATTTCAGGATTGCGGGTGTGTTGTGTGGATGTAGGGGATCTCCACCAGATAAAGATAGTCCTTGTCGTTTAATGCGTTTGTCCTGTAAATCAAAAATTACACGGTCTTCCATTTTCTGAGTAAATGGTTGGCCGGAGTTCACCCGCCAGGTACTTTTGTTATAACAACCGGGGCATTGATGTTCGCACCCCGCGACAAATAGTGTGCAGCGTGTTCCGGGGCCGTTGACCACATCAACAGAGTAGTATTGGTGGTAATTCACGTTGTCAGCCTGCCTTAAATTAGCCTAATTGCCCATTTGTCAGATGTTTTACTCTGCGTTTCACTTCTTCCTGTTTGCCTGCATTGAATGGGCGGGCATCGGGGCTTCCCAGATAACCACAGACTCGGCGGATGACTGATACTCTGGAAGGTTCATGATTGCCACAACGTGGACAGGTAAACCCTTTACTGGTGCAGGAGAATTCACCGGTGAATCCACAGTCATAGCATTTGTCGATGGGGGTATTGGTACCGTAATAAGGGACACGTGAGTAGCTGTAATCCCAGACATTTTCCAGTGCTTTTAGATTATGTTGCAAATTAGGATATTCGCCGTAACAGATAAAACCGCCATTTGTTAGTGGTGGATAAGGGGCTTCAAAATCCAATTTGTCATAAGGATTGACCTTCTTTTCAACGTCAAGATGGAAGCTGTTGGTGTAATAACCTTTGTCTGTCACTCCTTCAATCACTCCAAACTCAGCGGTGTCAAGGCGGCAGAAACGGTCACATAGATTTTCACTTGGTGTGCTGTATAAACTGAAACCGTAACCTGTCTCTTTTTTCCATTGATCAGTGGCTTTTCGCAGATGATCAACAATTGAGAGTGCTTTTACACGTAATTGTTGATCATCAAATAGATGAACTTGATTGCCATACAATGCGTTAATGGTCTCATGAATACCAATATAGCCCAGAGAGATAGAAGCCCGGCCATGCTTAAAGATTTCAGCGATATTATCATCGGCTTTTAAACGAACCCCACAGGCCCCTTCCATATAAAGGATTGGTGCAACTTGTGCTTTGACACCTTCCAAGCGGGTAATACGGGTCATTAGTGCTTGCTTTGCCAGTGCCAGACGTTTGTCTAGTAATTGCCAGAAATGTTTTTCATCTCCTTTGGCTTCGATAGCTATCCGAGGCAGGTTCAAACTGATAACCCCTAAGTTATTGCGTCCTTCATGAATTTGTTCCCCCTTTTCCTCATAAACACCGAGGAAACTGCGGCAACCCATCGGGGTTTTAAAAGAGCCGGTGACCTTAACCACTTGATCATAGTTAAGAATATCTGGGTACATTCGCTTACTGGCACATTTGAGAGCCAGTTGCTTGATATCGTAGTTAGGATCACCGAGTTTGTGATTTAGGCCATCACGGATAGCAAATACCAGTTTGGGGAACACTGCTGTTTTGTGGTTCTTACCCAAACCAGCAATGCGGTTACACAGAATAGATTGTTGGATTAGACGGGATTCTTTTGATGTACCCAGACCAAAGCCAAAAGTGACAAAAGGAGTTTGTCCGTTGGCGGTATGCAGTGTATTAACTTCATATTCCAGTGATTGAAAAGCGTCATAACACTCTTTTTCTGTTCGTACTTCGGCATAAGATTTTTTATTGGTGATATCCCACTGTTCGGCAATGGCCAAGTGTTTTTCATAGCTGGCTTTAACGAAGGGGGCCAATACTTCATCTATACGATTGATGGTGGTACCGCCATAAATATGGTTGGCAACCTGAGCGATAATTTGAGCCGTTACCGCTGTTGCGGTTGAAATGGATTTTGGTGGTTCTATTTCGGCATTACCCATTTTGAACCCACTGGTTAGCATGCCTTTTAGGTCGATTAGCATACAGTTAAACATTGGGAAAAAGGGGGAATAATCGAGATCATGATAGTGGATTTCGCCTCTTTCGTGAGCCAATACCACATTACGCGGCAGAATATATTGTTTGGCATAATTTTTAGCAACAATCCCGGCCAGCAGATCCCGTTGAGTTGGAATCACTTTGCTGTCTTTATTGGCGTTCTCATTGAGCAGGGAAGCGTTACTCTGTTCAACTAAGCCACGGATTTCTTGATTAAGTCGGCTGTGTAATTCTCGGACAGTATCTCTGTCGTGACGATATTGAATATAGCGATGGGCAAGGTGCTTACGGTTGTCTGCTATCAATTGCTTTTCTATTGCGTTCTGAATATCTTGTACATCAACTTGCCTGTAGTTAGCCATTGATTGCGTTATTGTGGATGCAACTTGGATACAATACTCATCATCTGTCATGTCAACGGCAGAAGTGGCCCGTTTTACGGCATCTCTGATACGTGTTTCATCAAATGGTACTTGGCGACCATCCCGTTTTATCACAACAGTTTTCACAATATGACTCCTTGAGAATATTATCCAAAAGGGCAAACTATTCTCGTTTTGATATCTAGCTTAAAGATAGATGTTGCTATATATAGTTTTATTTTTATATTTAAACACAATATATAGTGATTTTGGGTGGGATAATCACGATCTCATTTGATCTAAAACAAAGAATGGAGACTTAATATTTAAGGTCTAGTGAGAAGTACAACCCCTTGGTCAGTAACTAACCAAGGGGTTGTAGAAAACAGGGCAGGGATTATTTACGAATCGCGATAGCTTCGATTTCGATTTTAACGTCTTTTGGCAGACGGGCTACTTCAACACAAGAACGCGCCGGGAAAGATGCATTGTGTTCTTTGAAGAATGCTTCATAAGTTGCGTTAACGGTACCGAAGTCATTCAGGTCTTTAACGAAGACAGTTGTTTTAACAATGTCACCTACAGTGAGACCGGCTTTCTCAACGATAGCTTTAACATTTTCCAGTGATTGACGCGCTTGAGCGGCGATATCTTCTGCGACATCACCTGTTTCTGGGTTGACTGGGATCTGGCCGGAAGTGATGACCATATTGCCTAGATCAACACCCTGAACATATGGACCAATTGCAGCAGGGGCTTTATTGGTATTAATCTCGTATGACATAGGTTCTCCTGTTAATGTGATAACTATACCCGTTATCTTTCAAGTTGCCTCTTTGTTGGCTGCACTCACTCACCCCGGTCACATAGTTTGCTATGCTCCCGGGGATTCGCTCCCTTGCCGTCGCGATGCATCTTGAAATCCATAGGGTATAAAATGAATATTTCATCAAGGTACTATTATAGTGTCCGCTTCTGCCTCAGCAACTGACATAGGGAGTTTAATCGTTGAGTATTACGACATTGCGATCAAACTCTTTCTCGCAGTATTTGCAGGTTAGCACCACATCTTCCGCTGTTACTTTAACTCGAAAACTACTTTCTACGGGCTCATTGTGGCTGATACAGTTGCTGTTAGGGCAGATTAATACGCTGTCGATACGCTCAGGCAAGTTAATGGGAAGTTTCTTCACAACCTCGTAGTCTTCAATACAGTTCACCGTTGCATTTGGCGCATACATAGCAAGCTGGTTAGCTTGTTGTTCTGTCAGGAATGTATTTTCGATTTTGATGAGATCTTTTTTACCTAGTCGATTAGAAGGCAAATTCAGGCCGATGGTAATGCGTTGATCGGTTTCAGTTAGCTTAAATAGAGAGAGTAGTTTGAAGCCGACCTGAGCAGGGATATGGTCAATCACTGTACCGCATCTAATAGCTTCGACTTGTAGTTTATGATCTTGGGTCATAGTGTTTTGTATGAATACATTGTAGTGACCACTTTCTGTATTCATCCTCCAGATATATTGTTAAGAATCGACACGTCTTCTATTTTAGGTGGTGTCATCCTGTTTATCCAGATGAAACGTAGATAAATCAATATTATCTTACTGTTGTTATTCCATATATTTAGCTTTAATCGTCATTGTTATAATAATATTATATTGAGTTTATTTATTTTGGTTATTTTGTTTGAATTATTTTTCTTATTGAATGCTATTGTTTTCAAATTAAAAGATAATTTAATATCTTAAGATTAATGGTTGACAATAGATTGATTTTAAAAAATTTAATTAATGTTTGTTGGTAATGTAAAGGTTAATAGATTATTTATGTCAGAAGTTTAGTTTTAAATTAATATGTTTTTCCATTAAATTACTATTAATAATGTGATTTGTTCGATTAGATAAAATGAAGAATAAAACTTTAAAGTATTTAAATAGTGAGAGAGTAAATATATTGTTTACAATTTCTATTGAAAAATATCTTGGTTGGAGAATTATTAATAGAACTTTAATAAATGATTTCGATGAACCTTTAGACATTTGGTTTTGGTAAGTTATTTAAATTTAACCTTGAGGAAATTATACTTGCATGTAATGCAAATATTGGTGGCCCAACAACTGCCGCAGCGTTAGCGATTAGTAGAGGTTGGATAGGATTAGTTGGGCCTATTATGGTTATTGGAACGGTAGGATATGTGATTCAACTATATTGGGACGATTGTTTATTCTGTTGTTACAGAGATTTTGTGAAATTAATCATAATATTCTTAGGTTAATATTAAAAAATTATAATTTTGTTTTCCCTCCTTTGTTGTCAAAGGAGGGAGCCGGGCAGTGTGTAGACAAAAGTGACGGTTTTTGTGTGCACTTTACTGCCCGGGGATACTGTCTTGCTCACTGGATGGGCAAGACGTATTTTGGCATCACATTGAGTTTGTCTTCGATACCGAAAATGGTAAACAGACTGATTAATCGCTATCCCAGAAGAAAATAATAACCCATTATATTCATGGATAAAGCAGTACTTTCTCTGCTTTAATCATTCATTTAAAACTAAAGATAATAGAGCCTGACGAGCATAAATACCATTCTCAGCCTGTTGGAAATAATAAGCATAAGGCGTTTTATCTACATCGACAGTAATTTCATCAATACGTGGCAATGGATGCAGAACTTTAAGGTTATCTTTCGCTCCGATCAGATCGGAAGCGCGCAGAACAAATTGTGCTTTTACGTTGGCATATTCGGATGGATCAAGACGCTCTTTCTGTACACGAGTCATATAAAGAATATCTAGCTCTGGTAATACTTCTTCAATATTAGCGTGTTGGCTGTAGGTCGCACCTCTTTCATTTAGCATATGAAGAATATGGTTTGGCATGGCCAACGCTTCCGGGGCGATAAAATAAAAGTGATTGCCATTAAATTTCGCCAGCGCTTGTGATAGCGAATGGACCGTGCGGCCATATTTTAGATCACCAACCATAGCGATATTCAGACTATCCAGCCGTTGCTGAGTTTCCTGAATAGTGAACAGATCCAGCAAGGTTTGAGTCGGATGTTGGTTAGCGCCGTCACCGGCATTGATAATCGGAGTGTCACCGGAAAATTCAGAAGCCAGACGTGGGGCACCTTCCTGTGGATGGCGTATCACGATAGCGTCAACATATTGGCTGATAACGGAAATAGTATCGGCTAGCGTTTCACCTTTCTTACCCAGAGAGGTGTTACTGCTGTCTGAGAAACCGACAACTGAAGCGCCAAGGCGGTGGATTGCTGTTTCAAAAGAGAGGCGAGTACGGGTGGAGGCTTCGAAGAAACAACTGGCGATAACCTTGGGTTTCAGCAATTCAGGTTGTGGTCTGGCTTTCAGTGCAGCAGCAGTCTGCAACACCAATTCCAGATCTTCGCGGCTCAGATCATTTATTGAGATGATATGTTTGCGATATAACGTATTAGCCATTTTTCACTCTCCTCTAATGCTGACATCCGGGGTGGCGATCATGAATTGATTACCGGGCAAAAAAAAGCCCCTCATTGAGGGGCGTTAAGTGATTGGTTTAGCAACGGGAAAACAATGACGGCTGGCTGCCTTTCTTCAGGCAGTTGTGCTTGATGACAAAAATAAGCGCTGTCTTTCATGATTTCTCCCGGCAAATTGTGGCGCATTATACTCGTGAAAAATCCTACAGCAAGCATTTGACCGAAGAAAAATAATGTTGTCAGGATCATATCTTTAAAGACATAATCCTGAGCATATTCCAACTAATTAAATTTTAAGATCATTTGCTAATGTTGCTACCATTACCGCTTTAATGGTATGCAGGCGATTTTCTCCTTGATCAAACACAATACTGTGCTCTGATTCAAAAACTTCATTGGTAACTTCCAACCCTCCATACATATTAAATTCAGCAGCGAGTTGCTTGCCTAATACCGTTTCTTCATCATGAAATGCTGGCAGGCAATGCAGGAATTTTACCTGTGGATTGCCTGTCATGTTTACTACATCCATATTTACTTGATAAGGTTTTAATAGGTTAATGCGTTGTTGCCAAACTTCTTTTGGTTCGCCCATAGAAACCCAGACATCGGTATAAAGAAAATCAGTATTTTTAACCCCTTCGGCGATATTTTCCGTCAGAGTAATTTGGCCTCCTGTTTTTTCAGCCAGTTTCTGACATTCAGTAACCAGTGCGGCATTGGGCCAGTACTTTTCAGGGGCAATCAACCGAACATCCATGCCCGTTAGTGCCGCGGCTTCTAGCATGGTATTACCCATATTATTACGGGCATCCCCTAAGTAGGCGAATTTGATTTCTGACAACGGTTTTTCTGGTTGATGTTCCTGAATAGTTAGCAGATCTGCTAGTAGTTGAGTAGGGTGAAATTCATCTGTTAGCCCATTCCATACCGGAACACCTGCATATTTTGCCAGTGATTCAACGATTGTCTGGGCATAGCCGCGATATTGAATACCATCATACATACGGCCAAGTATACGGGCGGTATCTTTGATCGATTCTTTATGGCCAATCTGGTTGCCACTGGAACCGAGGTAGGTGATATTTGCTCCTTGATCGTAAGCTGCCACTTCAAATGAACAGCGGGTACGGGTGGAATCTTTTTCAAAAATCAGCACAATATTTTTGCCTGTTAACAGGGCTTTTTCTGTACCAGATTTTTTAGTCGATTTTAATTCAGCAGCTAGCTTTAGCAAGGCATGAATTTCTGCTGAGGAAAAATCAAGTAGCCTTAGAAAATGACGCTGATGGAACGGATTCATTGTTTGGTGTCTCCGTATTTATTGTTTGCATTTAAATTCAATCTATATCTATAAAAATGCAATTTCAACTCCGTATTAGATTTCTTTGATGTAAACAGTGGTTAGCCCGCCTGTGGTGTGGGAGAATGAGTATTGGGACGGCCAACTGCTTGAGGATATTAGGTATGGCAAATCAAAGAGACTTAGAAGAACAACGCGAAGAAACGCGGCTTATTATTGAAGAATTACTGGAAGATGGTAGTGATCCAGATGCACTTTATGCCATTGAGCATCACTTTTCTGCTGAGGATTTTAGTCTGTTGGAAAAGGCTGCGGTTGAAGCCTTTAAACTGGGTTATGAAGTGACTGATGCGGAAGAATTGGAAGTCGAAGATGGTACTATTCTGATGTGTTGTGATGTTATCAGTGAGTGTGGATTGAATGCAGAACTGATTGATGCCCAGGTTGAACAGTTAGTGAATCTGGCTGAAAAAATTGGCATTAATTATGACGGTTGGGGCACTTACTTCGAAGATCCTGATGAGCAAGATGAAGATGATTTGCCGGAGCAGGGTGAGAGTAGACTTCATTAGTATAATTAGTATGTTAAGAATCCTGTGTTAGCTCTGGTCGTGACTGATGCATGTGATTCAAAACAAAATAGTCCTTATCTGCTTTGGCGAATAAGGACTATTGCATTTTAACCGACTATCTTATCAAACCATGTTCCCTGACTTTTGAAAGAATAGTTCCTCTCCTAATTTGGTTTGCCTCGGTGTAATTATGACATTGGAAAAATATTATTCTTTTGTATATTCTCCTTATTTGATAGTAAATAAGGTTGTTTTACTATTATGATTCCGTTCTGACAGCAGGATAATGGTGATTTCTATTACCCTAAATTTTCTTACATAAAATAAATTTTAGATAATCATTTTTATCATTTATAGTCCAGATGCTGGTAAATGGGGTAAAAAGTATTAATTTAATCGGAAATGGATATGATTGATTATTAGGATGTATTCATATAATTAACATGGTTTTTACTCTATATTATCAACTTAATATAAAGGTCTTATATATTGATCTTAATTATGTCAATAAAATAATGTTAATTTAGAGAAGGTATTTAAAATGGCTAATGTAAGTAATATTAGGGAAATTATTAATATACCCAAAAGAAAATCTATGTTGTGGTAGGTGATATTTGGGTACCGTGGATTGGGCGTCAGGATGAAAGCAAAAAGGCTATACCCTATGGATTTCAAGATGCATCGCGACGGCAAGGGAGTGAATCCCCGGGAGCATAGGTAACGATGTGACTGGGGTGAGCGAGTGCAGCCAACAAAGAGGCAACTTGAAAGATAACGGGTATATACAAATTATTAAGAGAAAACCACCTCTAGCAAGCAGAGGTGGTTATTTTCTTATTTGGAAACATCAGTACCGAAATATTGAGTGGAAATGCGTAAATAGGTGCCATCGGCTTTGATATCGGCTAGTGCCTTATCGATAGCGGCTTGTAATTCTGGCTCGCCTTTACGAATTAGCACACCGACTGGATCGCCATTGGGTTCGGACGCGACAACTTTTACCGGTGCATTGGGTTTGTGTTTCCTAAAATCGAGATAGGACAGATTATCGTTGATAGTGGCATCGGCTCTGCCCGTAGCAACCAAATCGATTGCCTGATTAAATCCTTCGGTAGGGACGATTTCCGCACCGAAATGTTTTGCTAACTGGGCGTAATTACTGGTTAAGCTATGGCTTGAGGTTTTACCTTTCAGATCGCTGAACGTTTTTATACTGTCATTATTTTGCCGGGTGATAAGTACGGCTTTAGATATGATATACGGGTTGGAAAAGTCATATTTCTTTTTGCGTTCTGGTGTGATAGCGACCTGATTGAGTACCGCGTCATAGCGTTTGGCATCAAGCCCGGCAATAAGCCCATCCCACTTGCCTTCGGTAAACTGGGCTTTGACATTCAGACGTCGTGCGATTTCGCGGCCAATATCAATATCAAATCCAGTTAAGGCTCCGGAAGCATCGTGATAAGTAAATGGTGGATAGGTTCCTTCGGTAGCGATTTTGAATACGCCTGCTGATTTAATGTTATCAAGGCCAGATTCTGCATTAGCAGAATATGCAATACCGAATTGAATGACACCCGCTAATAATGCGGTAAGCAACATTTTCATTTTCTTTCTCCAAACTGTTAAGAAATCTATTTGATGGTAATGAACTGATTCTCAGATCAATTACGGCAAGGTTATTTTAACGGTGGGTTATATCTCCCAATCCGGTAAAGTATTGGTTAAGGTTGAAACAAATTCCACAGTACGTTGTTTAAGGGCGCGAGTGAAAATCGTTTTCGACGTTCCCGATTCGACGATTTCCCCGGATTCTAAAAATATGACGTCGTGGGCAAGATTTGCTGCCAAACGCAGATCATGGGTAGCCATTAACATTGTAGTTCCCTCTTTGGCCAACTGCTTTAATACGGCAACAACTTCCTGTGATAATTCAGGATCAAGTGCGGAAGTTGGCTCGTCGCATAATAACACTTTGGGTGAAGGTGCCAGTGCTCTGGCAATCGCTACGCGCTGTTGCTGACCACCGGATAGTGTGGTTGGAAAGACATCGGCCTTGTGTGACATGTCAACCTTTTCCAGTAGTTCAAGTGCTCGTTGTTTGGCCTGTTCACGTGACCATTTCTGAACCCAGATTAACCCTTCCATGATGTTTTCAATGACGGTGAGGTGAGGGAAAAGCTGAAAGTTTTGAAACACCATGCCGGTTTGTTGGCGGATCCGTTGTATATCCTTGTGAGTAATCCGCCCTTTGCCGGTGAAGGTCATGCTTTCATTGCCGATTTGGAGCTTTCCGGCCTGGGGAGTTTCTAATAAGTTGATGCAGCGTAATAGCGTGCTTTTGCCACTTCCGGACGGGCCAATCAGTGCGGTCAGGCTGCCTTCCTCAATGGTAAGATCGATTTTTTTCAGGACTTTTTGCCCGTCAAAACTTTTTTCAATGCCGGAGAGTTGAATCATCTTTTAATTCCTGTGTGTCACTCTTTTGCGAAAACTTCTTTTCCAGACGGGCTTGTAGTGATGACAATACTGAACTGATTATCAGATAAAGTATTGCTGCCTCAGTATAAAGAATGAGAGGTTGATAAGTCACCGCTGCAATGCGTTGTGCAGCAAGGAAAAGCTCCGGTACGGTAATGACTGAGGCTAGTGAAGTATCTTTCACCAGTGAAATAAATGTGTTTGAGAGTGGTGGGATAGCGATTCTTGCGGCTTGAGGTAGAATGATCCGACGCAATGATTGTGTCCAGCTCATGCCGATAGAATAAGCCGCTTCCCACTGCCCTTTTGGTACAGACAATAAAGTGGCGCGAATTATCTCAGAGGTATAGGCGCCAATATTTAACGTGAAACCAATCACTGCCGAGGTAAATGCGCCTAACGTAATGCCAATGCTAGGTAAGGCATAAAAAATCAGAAACAGTTGTACCAGCAACGGTGTGCCGCGGATCAGCCATACATAGAATTTGGCGACAGCAATAAGTGGTTTCGGCCCATAAAGCCGGATGAGCGCAACAATAAAACCCAGTATGATACCGAGAGTAAAGGTAATAAGAGTTAGTGGAATAGTGAAAGTAAAGCCCGCATAAAGCATAGGCCAAAAAGAATCGAGTACTAGATTAAACCAGGAGGGCTCCATATATTTTCCCTATTGTGTGTAATATAACGATATATTTATATGTGATTTTTTTAAATATCATATTGCAAGCTGTCAATTTATATATATAAAATAAAGTTATATCATATGGTTATTTTGGATATATAAAAAAATTATATAAATTAATATATATAATATTTGGCTAAAATATTTTCTGATTACTCAATTCAACACGGTTGATGATAAAGTTCCCTGGTTAGAGTTTGTATTCAACTTTTAGGGAACTGTCTATCTGAATAAGATAATCTTTCACTTATTTGGGAAGATTATCGCCAAAATATTGAGCCCAGATACGCTGGTAAGTGCCATCGGTTTTGATGTCAGTTATTGCTTTATCAATAGCAACTTTTAGTTCTGACTCGCCCTTGCGGAGCAAAACCGCTGTTTGATCTGCATTGGGGGTTGCTGCAACAATTTTTACTGGTGCGTTTGGCTTATGCTTCTTATAGTCCAGATAAGATAGGCTATCATTAATAGTGGCATCGGCTCTGCCGGTACTAACCAGTTCGATTTCTTGACTAAATCCATTAGTGCCGATAATTTCTGCGCCATTATCTCTGGCTATTTGAGCAAAGTTGTTGGTTAGAGTATGTGCTGAGGTTTTGCCTTTTAAATCGCTGAATTTTTTTATGTTATTATTATCTTTATTAATGATAAGTACCGCTTGCGATGTGATATAGGGGATGGAGAAGTCATATTTTTTCTTGCGCTCAGGTGTAATTGCAATTTGATTAATTACTGCATCAGAACGTCCGGCATCCAGCCCGGCAATAAGTCCGTCCCATTTTCCTTCAATAAATGTTGGTTTGACATTCAATCGGTGTGCAATTTCACGGCCAATGTCGACATCGAAGCCAGTTAAAGTACCCGAAGCATCGCGATAAGTGAATGGTGGATAAGCGCCTTCCGTTGCTATTCTGAGTGTGCCGGTGGATTTAATCTTATCAAGGGTTGTTTCTGCATTAGCTGAATATACGAGACTGAATTGGATAGTGCTTGCCAATAATAGGGTAAGGATTGTTTTCATTTTGTTTCTCCGGGTTGTTATAAATTAGTGAATTAATTTATTACTACCTTAATAATTCCCGCTGAAATAAATTATTTATAACAATAAATAATTGAGTATTTAATTGAACTAGAATTGCATTATTGGTTTCCTTTTTACTTGTAATAATGTATTTATATGATTTTACTCTCTGTATAATATGCTAAATATAATGATTTATATATAAAATAAAATTATATCATATTGTCATTTAAGATATGTAAATTTAAAAATGAATAAAATAAATATTAACTTATGTTAAGGAGATAGGTGTTGTTATTTTCAATATTTTTGATGATGTTTATATAGAATGAGTTGAATTTATATTTTATTATTAATTTTATCGTTTACTATTTAAATTAAAAAGCCACTGCAATTCATTGTCAGTGGCTTTGGTGAGAATTTACTTTTTGAAAATATTACAACGCGGCAATTGTTTCTTTCTGAGCCAGCAGCTTCTCTTTGGATGTATTGCAGCTTGCCAGACGTTCACGCTCTTTGGCTACAACGGCTTCGGGCGCACGGCTAACGAAGCCTTCATTTGACAGCTTACTTTCAATGGCGCCAATCTCTTTATCCAGCTTCTCAATCTCTTTATTTAAGCGGCTTAGTTCAGCTTCTTTATCGACTAAGCCAGCCATTGGGATTAATACTTCTGCACCATTAATCAATTTAGTGACAGAAATCGGTGCTTCTTCATCCGTAGACAGAAGAGTCACAGAAGATAAGCGGCCCATTGCCTGAATAAAATTCAGATTTTCTGCTACACGGCGTTGTGCGCCAGCATCGGCATTACGCAGCAGAACTTCCAGTGGCTTACCCGGTGCGATATTCATTTCAGCACGGATATTACGTACTGCAATAATCGCTTCCTTAATCCATTCCAGATCGGTCAGTGCCAGTTCATCAGTTTTTTCTTGAGCAAATTCTGGGAACGGTTGCAGCATAATGGTATCTGCCTCAATTCCCTTCACCATTTTCACTCGCTGCCAGATGGTTTCGGTGATAAATGGAATAATCGGGTGAGCCAGGCGCAATAATCCTTCCAGAACTTCAATCAGCGTATGACGGGCACCACGAACTTCCGCTTCTGAACCTTTGTTAATTGCCGGTTTAGAGAGCTCCAGATACCAGTCGCAGAACTGGTTCCAAGTGAATTCATAAAGAATATTGGCCGCTATATCGAAACGATAGGTATCCAGTGCTTCACGGTAGGCTTTTACTGTCTGGTTAAATTCAGCCAGAATCCAACGATCAGCCAACGATAGCGCCATTTCGCCGCCATGTTGGCCGCAATCCTGGCCTTCTGTATTCATCAGAACAAAGCGGCTGGCGTTCCATAATTTGTTGCAGAAATTACGGTAACCTTGCAGGCGTTTCATATCCCAGTTGATATCACGACCTGTTGAGGCCAGCGCTGCTAACGTAAAGCGCAGGGCATCGGTACCATGCGCTTCAATACCAGCCGGGAACTGTTTTTCGGTACGTTTGCGGATTTTTTCAGCCAACTGGGGCTGCATCATATTGCCGGTGCGTTTTTCCAGCAGTTCTTCCAGAGAAATACCGTCAACCATGTCCAGTGGGTCAATAACATTTCCTTTGGATTTGGACATTTTCTGACCTTCGTCATCCCGTATAAGACCGGTCATGTAAACAGTCTTAAAGGGAACCTGAGGTTTGCCATTTTCATCTTTGATGAAATGCATGGTCATCATGATCATACGGGCAATCCAGAAAAAGATGATATCAAAGCCACTCACCAACACATCGGTTGGGTGGAAAGTTTTCAGCGCGTCAGTTTGTTCTGGCCAACCAAGGGTAGAGAAAGTCCATAAACCGGAAGAGAACCAGGTATCCAGTACATCTTCATCTTGGTTTAAAGAGATATCTGTGCCCAGATTATTTTCACGACGCACTTCTTCTTCACTGCGGCCAACATAGACATTACCGTTGGCGTCATACCATGCCGGGATGCGGTGGCCCCACCATAATTGGCGAGAGATACACCAATCCTGAATATCGCGCATCCAGGAGTAATACATATTTTCATATTGCTTAGGTACAAACTGGATATCACCATTTTCAACGGCTTCGATAGCCACTTTCGCCAGAGGCGCAGTACGGACATACCATTGATCAGTCAGCATGGGTTCAATAACCACACCGCCGCGATCGCCATATGGAACGGTTAGATCATGAGCTTTAATTTCAACCAGCAGGCCCAGTCTTTCGAACTCTGCCACGATAGCTTTACGGGCAGCAAAACGCTCTATGCCTTGATATTCAGCCGGAATATCAGAGCCGTAAATATCAGAAATCTCACCATGAGTATCGAAAACTTCTGCTTTATAGCGGATGTTGCCATCAAGAGTCATGATATTGATCATCGGCAGGGCATGGCGCTTACCGACTTCATAGTCATTGAAGTCATGGGCAGGTGTAATTTTTACGCAACCGGTACCTTTTTCCATATCCGCATGTTCATCACCGATAATAGGAATGCGGCGGTTAATCAATGGCAGAATAATTTCTTTGCCGATTAAATCCTTATAGCGCGGATCTTCTGGGTTAACTGCTACGCCGGTATCGCCTAACATAGTTTCAGGCCGGGTAGTTGCAACGATCAGGTAATCTTTCCCTTCTGCGGTTGTGACACCATCGGCCAGTGGATAACGTAGATGCCACATAGAACCCTTAACTTCACGGTTCTCAACTTCCAGATCGGAAATTGCAGTGTGCAATTTCGGGTCCCAGTTAACCAAACGTTTACCGCGATAAATGAGATTTTCTTGATACAAACGGACAAAGGCTTCTTTTACGGCGTTGGATAGACCTTCATCCATAGTGAAACGCTCGCGCTCCCAGTCAACGGAGTTGCCCAGACGACGCATCTGATTGGTAATCGTGCCGCCGGATTCTGCTTTCCACTGCCAAATCTTATCGATAAATGCATCACGGCCATAATCGTGACGGGTTTTGCCTTCTTCTGTTGCGATCTTGCGCTCAACCACCATTTGAGTAGCAATACCTGCGTGGTCAGTACCGGACTGCCATAAAGTATTTTTACCCTGCATTCGTTGATAACGGATCATGGTATCCATAATGGTTTGCTGAAACGCATGACCCATATGCAGGCTGCCGGTCACGTTTGGTGGCGGGATAACAATACAGAAACTCTCACGGCGGGTATCGCCGTTAGGCTTGAAGTAACCACTTTTCTCCCAATGGTTATAAAGAGGCTGCTCAATTTCTTTAGGATTGTATGTTTTATCGAGAGATGGCTCGGCTTGCGTTTGAATTGCGGGTGTTTTTTCCATTTTATCTTGATACTTAGTATGTTGGCGGCGTTGCCATGGTCAAATTAAAGCCGACGCTGCGATATGATTTATATCGTTCACGCGCCAACTGTTTCAAATTTTCATCTATAGGAACGAAGTCTATCACTTCATGGAAAGCGGTGGCAAAGTCTGCAAATTGTGGCAACAGATTTATTAGGATATCACGGGGAGCGTTTCCCCGTTTTTGCGGCCAACATAACTCAACTGGTGCGCCATATCTTGGCCCTTCACCCGCCAGATTATGTGGGACGAACTGATGAGGCTCCCGTTGCCATAAGGCTTCATCTAACTTTTCTGCCTGTTGCTGATTTTCACAGGCAATTAGCACCCGTTTTCCTGCTCGCCATTGGTCAGCCGCAAATTGGCATGCCAGCCATTCGTGAGCTTGCAAATCTGCTTGAGGTGATGGCTGTTCCAGTAAATAAAACGTGGCACTTTTCATAATGTCTCTGTTACGGAGAAAGGGCATTGTCAAATGCCCTTTTGATAAACTAAGAGAGGAATCAAATCAATCGTCGTTATTGATACCGGTACTTCCTGCCCGATTTAACAGGAATTGTGACAGTAGTGCAACCGGGCGACCTGTTGCACCTTTTGCTTTACCTGAACGCCAGGCCGTACCCGCGATATCCAGATGTGCCCAGTGATATTTTGTTGCGAAGCGGGACAGGAAACAGGCGGCGGTAATCGCACCACCCGCACTGCCACCGGTATTCGCCAGATCGGCAAAGTTAGAATCGATTTGTTCGAGAAACTCGTCAGTCATTGGTAGGCGCCATGCGCGATCACCGGATTGTTCTGAAGCATTGAGTAACTCATGGGCCAGGGGATTATGGTTGGATAGCAATCCACTGTAATGATTACCAAGAGCTGTTATGCAAGCACCGGTCAGTGTAGCGATATCAATGACCAATTCTGGATCAAAACGTTCAACGTAAGTTAACGCATCGCACAGAACCAGACGGCCTTCGGCATCGGTATTGAGCACTTCGACAGTCTGGCCAGATAGGGTGGTTAAAATATCTCCAGGCCGGTAAGCGCGCCCTCCTGGCATATTCTCACAGCCTGCTATGACACCGATGACATTGAGCGGTAATTGTAGCTCAGAAACCACACGCATCACGCCATAAACTGTTGCAGCCCCACACATATCGTATTTCATCTCATCCATGCCACCCGCAGATTTGATTGAAATACCGCCGGAGTCAAAAGTCAGCCCCTTGCCAACCAAGATGATGGGTTTGGCATTTTTATCAGGACTGCCTTTATATTCCATGACTGACATCAGAGATTCATTCTGAGAACCTTGACCAACCGCCAGATAGGCATTCATGCCTAGCTCTTTCATCTGCTCTTCACCAATCACTTTTGTTGTAATATGGCTATTGGCAGAATCTGCGAGCTGGCGTGCCTGAGAAGCCAGATAAGCTGCATTACAGATATTGGGAGGCATATTACCAAGATCTTTGGCCGCTTTGATACCGGCAGCAATGGCAAGGCCGTGCTGGATTGCACGTTCACCGCTGGTTAGCTCCCGACGGGTCGGAACATTGAAAACCATTTTACGCAGTGGGCGGCGCAACTCATTTTTATTACTTTTTAGCTGGTTGAAAACATAGAGAGATTCTTTTGCTGTTTCTACCGCTTGGCGCACTTTCCAATAATTATTGCGGCCTTTAACATGCAATTCTGTTAAGAAGCAAACAGCTTCCATTGACCCCGTTTCATTGAGGGTATTGATAGTTTTCTGAATAATCTGTTTATACTGGCGTTCATCCAATTCGCGCTCTTTACCACAGCCGATAAGCAGAATACGTTCAGATAACACGTTGGGAACATGATGCAGCAACAGTGATTGACCAACTTTGCCTTCTAGTTCACCGCGGCGCAGTAATGCACTGATGTAACCGTCACTTATTTTATCAAGTTGTTCAGCGATAGAGGAAAGGCGGCGAGGTTCGAAAACGCCGACAATGATACATGCACTACGTTGTTTTTCCGGGCTACCGCTTTTTACACTAAACTCCATGCGTTCTCCTGAATCTTAAAGACAAAGATGGATGCTATCGCTAAAATATAGCGCTTCGCATTAATCTACCCCATAGAAAATTAACTATTTATGTTAAGCTAAACGCACTATTTGTTATTATTTAGCTAACTATATAAGTATGTTCTGACTGGGAACCTGAATATGGAATGCTTCGATATCATTTTAGCAGTGAGGAAGCCAAACTGATGCACATAATAAATGGTATATATACAATGAAGTTAGCGATTTTCCTGCAAAAAGACAAGTTTTCACAGGCGTAATAAGCGTGATCATCATTAGATATCTGGTACGGGAAACCCTGAAAAGCCAAGTTGCGATACTCTTTATCCTTTTACTGATCTTTTTCTGTCAGAGATTAGTTGAAATTTTGGGTGCCGCAGTGGAAGGAAACGTCCCGGCAAATTTAGTTTTATCCTTGTTAGGATTAGGTGTGCCTGAAATGGCACAGTTGATTTTGCCCCTGAGTCTGTTTCTTGGGGTGTTGATGACTTTCAGTAAACTCTATACTGAAAGTGAAATTACTGTTATGCATGCGTGTGGTTTGGGCAAGCGTGTGCTGGTGGTTTCGGCGCTTATTCTGGCGTTGTTAACTTCCGCGTTAGCGGCAGTGAATGTCATTTGGGTCATGCCGTGGTCCTCGAAATATCAAGAACAGGTGGTGGCTGATGCTAAAGCTAACCCAAGTTTAGCAGCGATCATGGAAGGGAGGTTCAAACCTTCCGAGGATGGTAATCTGGTGCTCTATATTGGCAACGTGCACGGCAATAAATTTGAAAACGTATTCCTTGCCCAACTTCGCCCCGTTGATAACCAGCGTCCTTCTGTGGTGATCTCTAATGGCGGGCATATGGTGGAGCGACCTGATGGCAAACAGGTGGTCGTCCTTAATCATGGTACGCGTTACGAAGGCACTGCAATGCTGCGTGATTTTAGGATCACTGAGTTCCGTGATTATCAAGCGATTATCGGGCATCAGACTTCAATCGTAGATAATAATAAAGTTGAACAGAAGTCTATTATCCAGTTATGGCAGGATAATGATAAGGACTCCCGCGCTGAGTTCCATTGGCGTTTGACTTTGGTGCTCTCGGTACTGATTATGGCTATGATGGTTGTACCGTTAAGTGTGGTGAACCCACGTCAAGGGCGAGTGTTAAGCATGTTGCCCGCAATGTTGCTTTATCTAATTTTCTTCTTATTGCAAAGCTCTCTGCGTTCTAACGGTAGTAAAGGCAAATTGGACCCGATGATTTGGATGTGGCTGACTAATGGGACTTATTTGATGTTGGCGCTGGTTCTCAATATTTGGGATACGTTGCCGGTGCGTAGGATCCGGGCTCGTTTCAACGGCAGAGGAGTAGCCTGATGTTTGGTGTATTGGATCGTTATATCGGTCGGACTATTCTACAGACTATTCTGATGACGCTGTTTATGCTGGTATCACTCTCCGGTATTATTAAGTTTGTTGAGCAGTTAAGAAAAGTGGGGCAGGGGGAATATACTACTATTTCTGCTGGTCTTTATGTTTTGTTAAGTGTGCCGAAAGATATTCAGATATTCTTCCCGATGGCAGCTTTGCTTGGCGCCTTACTGGGGCTTGGTACGCTGGCAACCCGTAGTGAGTTGGTGGTTATGCAAGCTTCTGGATTTACCCGTATGCAGATTGCTGGCTCAGTAATGAAAACGGCTATTCCGTTGGTGATCCTGACTATGGTTATCGGAGAGTGGGGCGCGCCACAAGGTGAGCAAATGGCGCGTAATTACCGGGCTCAGAAGATGCTTGGTAGTTCTCTGGTTTCAACAAATAAAGGTATGTGGACGATAGATGGGGCCGATTTTATCTACATCCAGCGGATTGTGAGTGATACGGAGATTAAAGGCGTCAATATCTATCATTTTAGTGATGATAAAAAACTACTCTCTGTAAAGTATGCAGCCAGTGCGGTTTATGATAAGGATAACGACTTGTGGAAGCTTTCTCAGGTGGAAGAATCTGATCTGACAGACAGCAAAAAAATCACCGGATCACAACGTATTTCTGCTGACTGGAAAATTCTCCTAACGCCAGAACAGTTGAATGTGGTAGCACTTGAGCCTGAAGCGCTTTCCATCAGTGGCTTATATCAGTACATCAAGTACCTTAAGCAGAGTGAACAGGAATCAGGTCGTTATCAACTGAATATGTGGAAAAAAATATTTGCGCCGCTTTCAGTTGCAGTGATGATGTTAATGGCACTCTCTTTTATCTTCGGACCACTGCGCAGTGTGCCGATGGGAGTAAGGATGGTAACAGGGATCAGCTTTGGCTTCCTATTTTATGTACTTAATGAGATCTTTGGTCCACTGAGCTTGGTGTACAGCGTGCCAGCGGTTTTGGCGGCACTGTTACCAAGCCTATTGTTCCTTACTGTGAGTATTTATTTACTCCTTAAGAGACAGTAGTTTTTAGAAATCGAGGAACTATACCCAATGGATTTCAAGATGCATCGCGACGGCAAGGGAGTGAATCCCCGGGAGCATAGGTAA